>JBBKXC010000102.1:0-3456 GCA_037969275.1 Bdellovibrionales bacterium
AGATCATGTTCAATAAGAGCGCCGCTCTCGCCAATCTCGGATGAAAATTCACCGGGAAGGGCATCAGGCGCAATATTATCCGCAGCAAGAACGTCGCCCGCCGTCAATCCGGCGAGCGAGGTAATTATAGCTGCTATGAGTAGCAATCGTTTCATAAACGATAAATCCTTATTTTACGTGTTTTTCGTAAATTTTACAGGAACAAAATAACCAATGACACGCCAAGTGCGAAAATCGCAAGAGCTTCTGTCAAAGCGAAAGTAATAAAGAATTTTTTGTCCAGTATTTCTGCGGCTGAAGGATTACGGCCAATTGCTTCATTGTATGATGCAAAGATATTACCCAGACCTAGGCCAACGCCCAAAATCGGTAAAAGTGCTATTGCTGCTCCAATAAGTTTCGCTGCTTCAACATCCATTTTTATATTCCTTTTCTTTTGGTTATTAAATTAATTTTTTTATGGTCAACCCACACCTTTAATGGTGAAGATCAACAGCATCCTTTAAGTAAATCGCGCTCAAAATGGCGAAGATATAAGCCTGTAACAACGCGACCAAAAGTTCGAGCGCATAAATACCGACATTAAATGCCATTGGCAATAGACCCGCAACAACGCCGCCAAGCCCCAAGCCAAGCATCATAGTGCTAAATCCCGCAAAAACTTTTAACATCAAATGTCCAGCAACCATGTTAAAGAACAAACGTGCGGACAATGTAATCGGGCGAATCAAGAACGACAAAAGCTCAATGGGCACGACCAGAAACTGCAAAATTAACGGGACACCAGAAGGGGCGAACATAGTAAAGAAACGTAAGCCGTGATTCATTATTCCAAAAATAGTCACCATTAAAAATATGAGCGCAGCCAACATAAATGTGACGATGATATGGCTTGTATACGTGAATGAATAAGGAACAAGCCCAAGAACATTACCCATAAGCACAACGACAAATACGGTGAAAATAACTGGGAAGAACTGGCGTCCTTTAGCCCCTGTGTTTTCGCGTATCATGCCAGCCACAAACTCATAGAGCATTTCGGCGGTTACCTGCAATCGTCCAGGAACAAGAGCTTTTTTACGTGAAGCAACGATAAGGAATGTTGCAGACATTAATGCACCAATCAACATCCAAAGAGCAGAGTTTGTAAAAGACAAATCAATGCCAGCCACTTCAAATGGAATGATTGGGATAACTTTAAACTGGTGAATAGGGTCTGCCAAATTTGCTCACTCTAATAAAATAGTATTTGAATTTCAGGCGAAGTTTTAGCCTTTTTTTTCGCTGGATGCAACCCGTTCCAGTAATAAAATTCAGATTTATCAAATTATTTTTCGGGATCGTTTTTCTCGATGCGGCTTTTGTTAACACCGACCGCTGTCCCCATATTCTGGGTAACGCGGTAAACATTATAAAAGCCCGTGCAAATCCCTAGAAAAAACAGGATGAGCATAAAGGCTGGGCGCGTATCGAAATAGCCATCAATAAAATAACCGACAATTGTCGGCAGGAATATTGCACCCACCAGTTCGACGCCCACTTGAATGCCTTGCTTGGATTCCGCTTCAAGTTCTTCTTGGCGCTTGGCTTCAAGCGCTTGCGGATCTTCACCGCGCGCTTTTTTAAGCTTTTTGTCAAATTCTTCTAAGTTGTTTTCACTCATATTCAGGCGGCCTCCTCAAGAAATTCGAAGGATTGTTGTAAATCTACGGAAACGAGCTGTGAGACGCCTCTTTCGGCCATCGTCACACCATAAAGGCGGTCCATACGTGCCATAGTCAGGCGGTGGTGAGTTACAATCAAAAAGCGCGTTTCTCCGCGCTCGGCAATCTCGTCCAGCATATTGCACAGCCGATCAACATTCGAATCATCTAGCGGCGCGTCGATCTCGTCCAAAACGCAGATTGGCGATGGATTGGTCAGGAACATTGCAAAGATAAGGGCAATCGAAGCCAATGTCTGTTCACCGCCAGAGAGCAAGGAAAGCGATTGCAATGATTTGCCGGGCGGCTGAGCGAAAATCTCAAGCCCCGAAGCAAGTGGATCATCCGAATCAATCAGCGACAAATGCGCTTGCCCGCCTTGGAAGAGACGGGAGAACAAATTCTGGAAATGGCCATTTACATGGTCAAAAGCAACAATAAGACGTGCGCGTGCTTCTTTATTGATCGTAGCAATTCCGCTGCGCAACTCTTCGATGGCTTGCACAAGGTCATTGCGTTCACTAAGGAGTTTCCCAACTTCAGTTTCAATCTCAAGCGCTTCTTCTTCTGCGCGCAGATTTACGGCGCCAAGGCTTTCCCGCTCACCGGTCAGCTTTTCTCTCTGGCTCTTATATTGTTCCAGATCGTCAATACGTAGATCATCCGTATCCATGCTGATATGCTGCGCGAGATCTTGCGGGCGCATCTCAAATTTTTCGTCTATGCGCGCTTTAAGAACATCAATTTGCTCACTCAGGCCTGCCAAAGTCGCCTGCGCATGTGCTCGTTTTTCGCGCGCCTCGCCAAGAGCATTCTCAGCAGCTTTTAGCGCTTTGCCAGTTTCAAGAACCTCTGCTTCACAAACAGATAAGCTCTCCCCAGCTGTATTTCTAAGTGTCTCGAATTTGGATATCTCACCAAGGTAGCGCTGCTTATCATCTTCGAATGTGCGTGGCTGACTCTTAAGTGTTTTGAGTTTTTCTTCGAGCTCTGATTTACGAGCGCCCAGAGTTTTTACGCGCTCATTGGCGCGGATATTACGGTTACGAAGACTTACGCGCTCATCGGCAATTGCCTGAAGGCGGGCTTTACGAGTGCTTTGCTGTTGCTGGTAGCGATCAAAAACCCGCAAGGCATCCTGGTGAGCTTCCCGCGCCTGATTGAGGAGGGCGTAAAGATCGTCTTTATCAGAAGCCGCTGAGTCATTAGCATTTTTCTCATAGGCTGCAAGCTGAGCTTCTTCGGCCTGAATAATGTTTTGTAGCTCTGAAGAATCATCTTTAGCAGTTTTAATCCGCGACTCTAAGCTTTCAAGCTCCGCATTCTGGCGCGCCAGTTTCTCGCGGCCTTGAGAAAGGCTGCGTGTTTTATCAGATAGAGATCTTTCTTCGCTTTGTACAGCTTGACGCAAATTGCGGATGTCATTATCTAGTTTTTCTATGGCAGCCGTTAACTTGCTCAGCTTATCTTGCTCGGCCTCAAGTGCCTTTTCAAGCGCAGGGAGCCTTTTGCTCAAATCACTAAGTTTATTCTTATATTCGAGGTGCTGCGCATTACGATCTTTCGCATCGGCCTTGATACAATAGCCATCCCAGCGCCAATAATGCCCCTCGCGCGACACAATGGATTGTCCGGGCAATAAGGCATCCAGCGCTTTGCGGCCTTCACTTTCGCTCTCAACGACACCTATTTGACTGAGCGCGAGCTTTAATACATCAGGCGCTTTAATTTCAGGCTCAATGGCTTTAATGCC
>JBBKXC010000103.1:0-3428 GCA_037969275.1 Bdellovibrionales bacterium
TATTGTACGGCCCGAATTTTCCCTTCTGCCCCACGCTCACCAAAACCACCAGGCACAAGTATGCCGTGGACACCTTGCAAGTGATCTTCTGGATGCTCGGATTCAAATACGGAAGACTCAATGAAATGCAGTGAAACCGTAACCTTATTAGCAATCCCGCCATGCACAAGCGCTTCATTCAAAGACTTATAGCTATCGGCCAGGTTGGTGTATTTACCAACAATCGCAATTTTCACTTCGCTCTCAGGGCTCTTGATGCGGCGAACAATGCGCTCCCAAACGGAAAGATCAAGATCAACGACGTCATCAAGACCAAAGCACTTCATAACCTGCTTATCGAGCCCTTCGGCGTGATAAGTCAGAGGCACTTCGTAAATTGTTGACACGTCCAAAGCCGGAATAACGTTTTCGTACGGAATGTTACAAAACAGACCAATCTTGCGGCGCTCATCTTCATCGATATTACGATCCGCGCGGCAAAGTAGAATTTGCGGGCGAATGCCATAGCTCATGAGTTCCTTAACGGAGTGCTGCGTTGGCTTCGTCTTTAGCTCGCCTGCGGCAGAAATATAAGGCAAAAGCGTCACATGCAAAAAGAGCGCACGATCCTGGCCAACCTCGTTACCGAATTGACGAATGGCCTCCAAGAACGGCAGCGATTCAATATCACCGACAGTTCCGCCAATCTCGCACAGCACAAAATCAGCCGTGCCGTCTTTTTCACGGATAAAATCCATAATTTCGTTGGTGATATGCGGAATAACCTGAATGGTAGCGCCCAAATAATCACCGCGGCGCTCCTTTTGAAGCACATTGGTGTAAATCCGTCCTGTGGTGATGTTATCATTCGAGCGGGCAGGTACACCTGTAAAGCGCTCATAATGCCCAAGATCAAGATCTGTCTCTGCGCCGTCTTCGGTCACATAGACCTCGCCGTGCTGGAATGGGCTCATGGTACCGGGGTCGACATTCAAGTAAGGGTCAAGCTTACAAAGGCGAACGCTATAGCCGCGCGCCTGTAATAATGCTCCAAGAGCAGCGGAGCCGAGCCCTTTCCCCAATGAGGAAACAACGCCGCCTGTAATAAAAATGTAACGTGTCATATTATTTTTTAGTTAGAAGTTATTCGGCTATAGGTGCCGAAGGTAAATCATTGTCGTCTGTATTTACGTCCGCAGGAATTTCTGCAGCCGCAGGTGTTGTTTCATCATTATTTACTGGTGTAACTGTCGCGTCCACGCCGTTCTCAGCTTCAGGAGTCACAAAAGATTCCGCTGGTGGGTTCTGGCTCGCATCAAGTGCCTCAAGAATCCCCTTATTCGCACTAGTTTGCGCACCGGCCATAACGCCTAATGTAAGGCTCGTTATAAAAAATCCTGCTGCGCATACAGCTGTTGCGCGCGTAAGGAAGCTGGCTGTTCCACGCGGAGAAGCAAAATTACCGGCTCCGCCACCGCCGCCGCCGCCGCCGCCAATACCAAGGCCGCCGCCTTCAGAGCGCTGCATCAGGACAAGCCCGATAATAGCAACCGCCAAAAACAAATGTATAACTAGGACAACTTCCATATTTATTACTTCTTATAAAGATTATATCGCCCGCGCAATGCCTAAAAAACTCTCTGCTTGCAAGCTGGCTCCGCCAATTAGTGCACCATTAACATTCGGAATATTAAGAATGTCACCAGCATTTTCAGGTTTGACTGAGCCGCCATACAAAATACGTATATTTGCGCCGTCCGCAAGCTTTTCTTTTAATTTTTCACGAATAGCCCCATGCATTTCGGCAATATCATTATGTGTCGGCGTTTTTCCAGAACCGATCGCCCAAACTGGCTCATAGGCAACAACAAGATTATTTTCATTTGCCTCGGCAGGAAGGCTGGCATCAAGCTGGGCCATAACAGCTTCAACAGCCTGATCATATTCGCGCTGGCTCTCGGATTCCCCAACACATAGAATCGGACACATCCCAGCATTTTGAGCCATAACGACCTTCTTTTTAATCAGTTCATTGCTTTCCTTGTGGTGCTGACGCCGTTCGGAATGACCGCAAATAACGTATTGCGCGCCGGAATCCTTAAGCATGGCCGCAGAAATATCTCCGGTAAATGCGCCATTTCCCTCTGCAGAGCAGTCTTGCGCGCCAAAACTCAACAATCCATGATTAAGGACAGCGTGCCTAATCGTCGGTAAATAAATATAGGACGGACATACGAGAAACTCACATGTTTCGCGCAGATGCTGCGCCTGATAAATTCCATTGATTACATCGGCAATCAGCCCCTTGGCATCATCCAGATTGCAGTTCATCTTCCAGTTACCTGCAATGAGCTTCTTCATAATTCTCGTTCTCTTCCCTGATTAAAATCCCCAGACCTCTTACAAGATCTCTTATGGGATACAACTTTTGTGCATAGGATTGCAATGGAGGTTGCCGTATTATCCAGAGCATCTTATAGTGCCTGATAATTTTATCAATAATAGGATCAAAGCATCATGGTAATGCAGGCTATGCACAGCGGAAAAGGCTCCCGCGTCATTAAACTCTTTTTCTTCGCCCTTTTGATTTTGGCGGCGGGTGGATTAGTGCTTACCGATGTTGGCGGCTTCTTTAACGGCGGCGTGAGCCAATCTGATGTTGCAAAAGTCGGAAAACAAAAAATTTCGGTTGTTGCCTTTGATCGCGCTGTGCGCCGCAATTTAGCCCGCGTGAATATCCCTCCACAACAAGCCTTTCAAATGGGCTATATGGACCGCATATTGAATGGCGAAGTGCGTCGCTCCTTGTTTCAGCAAATTGCTGAAGACAATGGCATCCGCGTTGGGCGCGCGCTCATTGCCAAGCAAATCAATTCAATGGTTGAGCCGCAGGTTCAAGACGGTCAAAACCCACAAGATGTTTTTGAACAACTTTTAATGTCACAAGGTTTCACCGAACCGGAATTTGTAAACATAGTAGCCTCCGAGAGCGCCGCCGGCCTTCTTTCTAAGGCTGTGCAGAATAAATATGTCGGCCATTCCGAGAATTTAGCGAATGATTTATACCTTTATAATAATGAAATTCGCGACATCGAGTTCATCACCTTTCTAAGTAGTGATTTCGAAGGTACCAAGCAGCCGGAGCATGGCCAGCTCGAGGCGATGTACAATGCGACAAAAGAATCCTACGCCAAACCGGAAAGCCGCGAAATTACAGTCGCGATCATTCATGATGATCAGGTTAAGTCCTCTATCGAGATTACAGAGGACCGCATTCGTAAAATTTATGACGAAGAAATCGATTCTTACACCGTGCCGCAAGAACGTATCCTGGAGCAAACAATCCAGAATTCCCAAAGCGATGCACAAAAAATTTACGATGAAGCAAGCGCAGGAAAATCTTTGAAAGATGCTGTTAAATCCGTCACTGGAGAGGAAACCACTTTCAT
>JBBKXC010000104.1:0-8308 GCA_037969275.1 Bdellovibrionales bacterium
TCGGTTACAACTTGAGAACCCGGCGCCAGCGAGGTTTTCACCCAAGGCTTAATCTTCATACCAAGCGCATGCGCCTTACGCGCAACAAGCCCAGCGGCCACCATAACTGATGGGTTGGAGGTATTGGTACAAGAGGTAATCGCGGCAATGACCACATCACCATGCTCTAACTTGTAGTCCGTATGATCAGAGCTGATAACGCGGTGCTGCAATGTTTCTTTGATCTCTTTCATCTTGTGCGCAGGAATTTGCCCAGCCTCATCAAGAAGCTTTCCTTCCGCGCCGCCCGGATTCATCTCCAAACGCGTACCCATCATCACATGGAAACTTTCAGCAGCTTCGGAGAGAAGGATCTTATCCTGTGGGCGTTTCGGGCCAGCAATCGTCGGCTCAACGCTGTTCATATCCAGCTCCATTGAATCAGTAAAGACAGGATCAGGCGTGGTTTCATCGCGCCACATCCCTTGCGCCTTGGCGTATGCCTCGACTACTTTCACGCGGTGCTCATCACGGCCAGTGAAACGTAGATAGTTCAGCGTTTCCTTATCAATCGGGAAGAAGCCGCAAGTCGCGCCATATTCCGGCGCCATATTGGCGATCGTCGCGCGGTCGGCCAGTGTCATATTATCAAGACCGGGGCCATAAAATTCCACGAATTTACCGACAACGCCTTTAGCGCGCAGCATGCTCGTTACGGTGAGAACAAGGTCGGTCGCCGTTGTGCCTTCCTTCATTTTTCCAGTGAGCTTAAAGCCCATTACTTCTGGGATAAGCATAGAGATCGGCTGGCCGAGCATAGCGGCCTCGGCCTCAATACCGCCAACGCCCCACCCTAGAACGGCCAAGCCGTTGACCATTGTGGTGTGCGAATCTGTCCCGACCAATGTGTCAGGATAAATAACATTCGTGCCTTTATTCTTTTCATCTTCGGCCATCCAGATTGTCTGCGCCAGATATTCCAAATTCACCTGATGGCAAATCCCGGTGCCGGGCGGCACAACGCGGAAGTTACGGAACGCATCTTGGCCCCATTTCAAAAACTCGTAACGCTCCCCGTTACGCTCGAACTCGCGCTCGACATTATGCTGGAATGATTTGGCTGTGCCGAACTCATCCACCATCACAGAGTGGTCAATCACAAGATCAACCGGAACAAGCGGGTTAATTTTCTCGGCATCGCCGCCGAGCGCCACCATGGCCTCGCGCATTGCCGCCAGATCAACAACAGCCGGAACGCCTGTGAAATCCTGCATCAGAACGCGCGCGGGGCGGTAAGCCACTTCGTATTCGCTCTTACCCTTGTTATCGAGCCATTTTTGCAGAGCCTTAACATCTTCTGTCGAAACAGAGCGCCCATCTTCGAAGCGCAATAAATTTTCAAGCAGAACCTTCAATGTAAAAGGAAGGCGATCTACATCACCAATTTGCTTTGCCGCTTCGGTGAGCGAGAAATAGTCGTAGTCTTTACCTTCGACTGTGAGTGTTTTGCGTGTTTTGAGAGTGTCCTGGCCGGTCATTGTCATGATAAAATATGCCTCGTTGAATTAAGGTGAGAATCGAATAATTCCGATGAAAGAGGATACCATGCCATTACAACCTTAAAAATAGGTAAATACAATAAAACCAACAAAATAGCCGCGCCAAAGCAAGAAGTGCAAAATTCCCAAATTAAAGCATTTTTCGCCCCTATTTTTGCCATAATTGAAAGCTACACTTAAAGAATGAGGTTTCAATAACCGCCTCTACTACCAAATAGCTCACTACCGTATTAAACCGCTGCGCCTCCTCGGCCAGCGGTTTTAGCGTATTTAATAGGCTAGAAAAAAACTAGATTTTCATGGCTGGAAAAGTCTGGATTACTTCAGGTTCCGCTTGCGCAACCTGCACCTCAGGCGCGCTCTCTAAGCTTGAAAGATCAAGACTTCCATCATCATAGTCATTTTGAATATCTTGTAATCCTCTGGATACTTCTGCGCCGTAATTCTTGCCACTAGCAATTGCGTTATGTACCTCTTCCAAAGCGGCGGATTCAACGTAATCTTCCGCAAGTCGCTCTAATCGACGTAGTCTATTCCCGCCCCCTTGCCCATCATCATGATTATTGCTTTTAGCATCACGAACGATACGCTCACTTGCTCTATCTGCTGGCTCTAGATAGGTTTTGGGGTTGCCACCAAACTCTACCGCAGAGACGTCCGTCCAGTATCTCATCGTAATATTATCACCAACTCCGCGCGGATTGGCGAGTTGGATTGTCCCTGTATCAAAGCCTGCTACGCCGCGCTTTTCCATTTGCTCAATGCCTTCGCAATGCGATCTTTCTACGGCTTGCGCGGCTAAACCCGCATCAATTAAATATCCGCCGCCCGGAATTACTTTACCAAAAACCCTACCCGCTATAGCGCTTCCGATTTGCTCGTCGCGACTAAGGGTCGCAGCGCCAGCAGCTTCCATTGTGCCAACCAAATTTTTTTGATATTCCATTAATCCGGCTTGCGCCATACCGCGCCCTATAGTCCCACCGGGGTCTAAAATAGCCTGTAATCTTTCGTCCATCCCCCCCCCCTATTTTTGCGTTTTCCTAATATGCCATAAATTATGTTAAATAAATGTTAATGCCTTAAATAATAATCTGCTTTATTATAAGTTTTTTTCTCTAAAAAAATTGTGCTACTCAGTAATCATGAACGAAAAAAAACCATATAGACGCACAAGAGCCGTGCAGGCTGGCATTGGCACCGATAAAGGCGAGCGCGCGATTATTCCGCCGCTTTATCTATCCTCAACCTATAAAATGAAGGGCTTGGAGGATTTTTCCGATTACCAATATTCCAGAACCCGTAACCCGACCCGCGACATTCTGGCCGAAGCGATCAGCGATCTAGAGGGCGGCTTTGGCGCGACCATTACCTCCTCGGGGATGGCGGCGATTACGCTTATTTTGCATCTCCTTAATCCAGATGATCTTTTGATCGCCCCTTATGATTGCTATGGCCGCGCTTACCGCCTGATGGCCGAGCTTGCGGCTAAAGGACATTTCAAGCTGGAGTTTATGGATCAATACTCTGAGGATGCCGCCAGCCTTATGGCAGCCAAACGCCCCCGCATGATCTTTATCGAAAGCCCCAGCAATCCGATTATGCGCATCGCCAATATTGCGGCCATTTCGGGCGCTGTGAAAGACACGAACCCCGATTGCCTAATTGTATGCGATAACACGTTTTTATCGCCGATTCTGCAAAACCCGATAGCACTTGGCGCAGACATCGTTTGCCACTCCACCACGAAATTTCTAAACGGCCATAGCGATGTTGTAGGCGGCGCGGTTGTTGCCAAAACCGAAGAGCTTTGGAAAGACCTCGATTTTTGGGCCAACTCTCTTGGGCTCATCGGCGCGCCTTTTGATTCCTATATGACATTACGCGGCCTTCGGACATTAGAGCTGCGCATTACCCGCGCGCAAGACAACGCCATAAAAGTCGCAGATTTCCTAAAATCGCAGAGCAAAGTCGATACGGTTTTCTATCCTGGCCTTGAAGATCACGAAGGCTATGATACAGCCCAAAAGCAGCAAGAAGGCCCCGGCGCAATGCTGAGCTTTACCCTGAAAGGAGACAAAAAGACGGCGGCTTCATTTGTGAATGCGCTGGAAATATTTGCTCTCGCACAATCCTTGGGCGGCACCGAAAGCCTCATCAACCATCCGGCCAGCATGACCCATGTTTCAATGGGCGAGGAAGCGCGCGCCAAAGCGGGTGTAACCGATACCCTTCTTCGCCTATCCATCGGTGTCGAGCATAGCGATGATCTGATCGCTGATCTTACGCAGGCACTTAACAAATGAGCGCTGAGAAAAAGCCTCTCTGGCCTCTCATAGCCATGAATTTAGCGCTGCTTTGTATGATCGGCGCGATTATCTATTACACTTTTGCTCCGACTTCCGCGCCGCAAACAGGCTCAAAAATTCCGGCCTTCGGGATGCAATCTTTAGATGGCGCAGGCTTTGGGGATGGCGACCTTCAAGGAGAGCTTTTCGTGCTTAATATCTTCGCCAGTTGGTGCGCGCCGTGCGAAGCCGAATTTCCTGTGCTGCATGAACTGATTGGGCAAACGGATATACCTCTCTATGGGATTGCCGTGCAAGATAGCGAGGAAAAGCTGCGCCAGTTTCTAGAGCGCCTTGGCGATCCTTTTGTTAAAATCGGCATGGATAATGGGGGGCTGATGCTTTCCGGCCTTGGCATTTCCGGTCTGCCGACCACCTTATTGGTTGATAGCGACATGAACATTCTATGGAGCCATATGGCCCCGCTCACCAGCGAAAATGTTAAGCAAGACATCTTGCCTCTCATTCAAAACTATAGAAAATAACAGCGCTAACGCCCGCTGCGTTTTTTGCCATTATCGAGCATATCAGGGGAGATATTAAAATCAGGGCACAGGGCTGCAACGCGCGCATATTCTTGCGCGCTGTCCACCTGCCCTTGAGCATCGCGGCGATCAAGATTCATGCGCTCATGTTCAAGTTCAATGATCTGCATAACCGTTTTCTTCATGCGCTCGGCTATGGCTTCCGCCTCCTCGATCTTCACAGGCCCTGCCATAAAGCCCCGCGCCTTAAGCTCGGTTATTAATTTCTGGCCAATGATTTGAGAGTATTTATTGACGACTTGGCGGTCGGCGTTCACATGTTTCATTTCATGCGCAAGAACAGCTTGGCCCATGCAGCGATCCTGATGCACCTCCTTGGCAATATAGATATGGGGATCTATGTCAAAACTGACGCTAATGGTGTCGTACCATAGGCAGGCCGCCCTATATTGCGGCAAGGTACTATAATCCAGCTTGACCTCAGCCTTCATGGAAATCTTCCCCTGCGCAAAGCCTTGCGTCACAGAAACACCGTTAAAACTATGCGGATTTATAGTATCTATCTGCTCGTTTTGCAGTTGTGCAAGCGTACGGTTGGTGATCACCTGTACCTTTTGCGTAGAGGGCGTGATGTTAATATCCGTTGATTTGGGCATCACGCAAAGATCGCCAGCCGAAGCCAGAACGAAAAGCGTCGAAATTGTAAGGGGATCAAACCCGAGCATTCAATTGTCCTAAAAAAATTCTATCCAGCTTTAAAGTATAGCAATAATTGATTAAATTTCCTTAATGAAACTACTAAACTGACTTTGGTATTCTTTCCATTAATCCCGTGCTATGCTATGGCGTATTTTTGAAACGGGAAGGATACCGTCATGTATTTCATAGCTTATTTACTGAGTCTCGCGATTAATTTCTATATTCTGATTATCATTCTTCAGGTGGCCATTAGCTGGCTAATCACTTTCGACGTCATTAATGTCGAAAACCAGCAGGCGCGCAATCTAGTCAATCTTTTGAAAAAGGCCACTGACCCTGTCTACAAGCCTATTCGTAAATATGTCCCGCCCATTGGCGGTATTGATTTAACGGCTCTGGTCGTCATTATCGGTCTGCAACTCATCGAGCATCTTGTTTGGCGCTTGTTGTTTGGCATGACAGTATTGTAGAACGCAAATATAAACGGAGAAACTTAAGTGAGCGCAACAATCATAGATGGGAAATCGGTAGCCGCAGCCTTGCGCGCCGATCTGGCCAATAAAATTAACCCTATGCCCAGTAAGCCCGGCCTCGCGGTCATTCTGGTCGGGGATGATCCGGCCTCGCATGTTTATGTCAGCAATAAAATCAAAGCCTGCGCGCAAGTTGGCATCGAGAGCTTTGAAAGCCGCCTTCCCATTACGGCCACGCATGATGAAATTCTGACACAGATCAGAGCGTATAATGCCGACCCCAATGTGCACGGCATCCTATTGCAATTACCTTTGCCGGATCATCTGGAGAGCGCATCACTTATTCAAAGCATAGCACCTGAAAAAGATGTTGATGGCCTCAGCTTTATCAATCAAGGCAAGCTTATCGCCGGTGATAAAAGCGGTCTCGTCCCCTGCACGCCTCAGGGCAGCTTACGTCTTATTCATTCGATCAAAGAAGATTTAAGCGGGATGAACGCCGTTGTTATTGGGCGCTCACTTCTCTTTGGCAAACCGATGGGACAATTGCTTATCGCGCAAAACTGCACAGTGACGCAGGCGCATTCTAAAACCCGCGACCTAGAAGAAGTTTGCCGCAATGCTGATATTCTGGTGGCCGCCGTTGGCCGCCCCGCTATGGTCAAGGGAAGCTGGATCAAAAAGGGCGCCATTGTAATTGATGTTGGCATTAACCGCCTTGATACAGGCAAGCTATGCGGTGATGTGGATTTCGCTCAAGCCTTAGAAGTCGCAGGCGCCATTACACCTGTACCTGGCGGTGTCGGCCCCATGACGATCGCATGCCTTCTGGCCAATACGCTCAAGGCTTTTGAATCTTTAACTGAAATTTACTAGTAAATCAGAGAGCGGAACGGGCTGTACTTGGTAATATTTTCCAAGGCAGCTTCTCTTTCCCAATAAAGAGTGGACAGCTTTGATTTAAGCACAGAATCCGGCACATCATAAAAAGGATAGCTCACATAATAATTGCCGCCATTGTCCTGTAGCATTTCCAAAAACTCGACATTTTTATCAATCCAGGCATACATATCGGGTATGAAGACATTGACGATCCCAGCATTATAACGATAGGTGGTTTTCAACGTGCTGTTTGTTTGCGTCGCATCCATCTCTTTTTCAATGGCCTGCATCTCTTCGTAAAGCGCCTTTTTCCAGTAATCCATGATAATGCGCGCTGTGCGGGCATTCTTGAGCTTATCGGGAAGCACCATGCTGTTATTCAGATCGATTGGCGTCAGAATGCTCTTCATATGACGGCGAATTTCATAGCCGTAATGATCGAATTCAGGCGGAATATCTATCTTAATGCCATGCGTCAGGCGATCAACCCGCTCTGGAAGAGTTTTAGGCGGTGGCTGGTTTAAAAATTTTATTTGTTTGTAATAGGGCTCGCTTGGGACTTCACTAATCTTACCCTCGATAAATTCCGCTTTCCGTTTTTCTGCGTGCTGGATATTCGGCAGAAAAAGGGCCTTGGTTTTATCGACATCATATTCCTGCGCCTTCAGCGTGAAAGAGCCTAAGCTAGACAGAGCAACAGCTACAAGAACAACAAAATAAAATTTTCTTTTCATCATCATTTATAATACCAGATTTTATTCGCCTTGCGCCACTGTAAAGCCGGGAACGCCGTTAAACGTATGCAGCATAATCATTTTCGTGACATTGATATCGGCAGTATTGAGCTGCGCCAACATATCCAGAACCTCGGATGTGGTAATCACGCGGTTATCAACGCCCTTGAATCGTAAACGCCAGTTATCGGCGCAAAATGTTTCGGACTGACCATTCGGCCAAACCTTTGTCCCGCGGTTGGAGATCATTTTCAGCTCCAGCCCTTCTGGAATACAAGGCAATACAGCTTCGGCCAAGTGATCGGCAGAGTGATCCCAGTTAATATTGATATCAACCCCAACGCGCTCTTTCGTCTCGACTTCATAGGTTTTCAAGCGCGGAAGCTTCATGCCGCCCGCAGGAACGCCGGAATAATCCACTGTTTTAAGCGTTGTCGGGGTTTGCCCCAAACGCTCGATAACAGCCTTGCAGAAACCATCGGTTCCTACGCGTTCTTTAGATTTTTTCTCCCTGTACACCTCGCCGGTATGGATACCGTCTTCTATTGTTTTTAACCACGCATTGTGAATTTTAGCAGCGCATTCGCCTTGGCCGATATGCACAAGCATCATCACCGCGCCGAGCAAAAGGCCCGACGGGTTTGCAATGCCTTTGCCTGCAATATCAGGGGCTGAGCCATGCACAGCTTCAAACATTGCAAAGTTATCACCAACATTGGATGATCCGCCAAGACCAACAGAGCCTGTTACCTCGGCGGCCACATCAGAAATAATATCGCCGTAAAGATTAGGCGTCACAATAACATCGAACAGATGCGGCGCATTGGCCACCTTGGCTGTGCCGATATCGACAATCATATGGTCATTTTGAATGTCTGGATATTCAGCAGCAATATCATCAAAAATCTTATGGAATAGACCATCAGACATCTTCATGATGTTGTCCTTGGTCATACATGTGATTTTTTTGCGGTTATTGGCTCTAGCATATTCAAAGGCATAGCGCACAATACGCTCCGTCCCTGGACGGGTAATAATTTTGGTAGAGGCCATAACCTCTTGGCTCTGGCGATATTCAATCCCGCCGTAAAGGTCTTCCTCGTTTTCACGAATAATAACAAGGTCCATATGCGGGTGGTTGGTTTCAAC
>JBBKXC010000105.1:0-3914 GCA_037969275.1 Bdellovibrionales bacterium
GAAAATATCAGGTTGCTCCAGCGAGCCCTTATACATGGCGGCATATTTATCGGCATTCACATGGGCGTGTTTTACAATGTCACTTGGCGGTTTATAAATTTCATCGCTCATTAATCAAAAGCCTTTATGTTTTTTTAGTTCAAAAGAGGATGGTTTTCCAAAGCCGCTATTGCCGCCTTTGCGACCTTATTTCCATGCTTGCCATTCCCATCAAAAACGGCCAGTAAAAGAGGCGTTTTGCCATCATATTTTTTTAGATCAATAGACAAGGCGGTCGCATTATCATAGAGCCCGTTTTCCATCGCCCAATAGCCCATAACAATGGATAGGGCAGTGTCGGGTGTCATACGTTTATCCGCATTAATGAGCTCGCCAAATAATACTGTGTCGTATTTCAGATCATCATGCATATGGTTTCCGACATCCGTAATACCGTCCGTGTAAAGAGCCACTTGCGCGTAAACGCATTCTGAGGCTTTAAATTTAAATTCCTGAATTTCGGGAGTTTGCGTCACCATGGGCTTAAAGCGTTCATGGCCTAAAATTCGACTAATCCCAAGGGAATCGCTACTCTCCCCCTCAACAATACAAATGCGTCCCTGCTCGATAAATAAGCGCGCAGGGTCTATGAGCGGCTTTAAGCGTTTACTCTCCGCCTCGGCGCCCGGCACATGCAGCGCGCTTAGGGGCCATGCCTTGATCTCGCTGCCGTTTGCTTTATTGATGAATAATGTTGTCAGACTATCGCCCAGATTTCCGGCGATGAGCCGTCCATCAGATATGGCCAGAAGGTTAACGGTAGCGCCGCCGATCGACCTGTCACCCTTGGAATTGGTAGCCGCGCTCATGGCGCTAAACAAAGCTGACATACCGGCTTTATCCAAAGGCTTGCTCAGTTGCAAAACACTATAATGGTCCTGCTGCTCGGAGCGCGGGCCTTGTGATTGAAAGAATGTTATCGGTAAATTGGGCGCTTGTTTGGCGACGAATTCCACCTTTTTTTGAGATGATGTTCCCACGGGCATTTTCCCCTATGCACATTAGTTAACTCCGCACATTAATCATATTGATGGGTACGGTCAACCGCTCGTTGATATCTCAGGGGTATGCTGCGCCTTTTGCGATTTACGGATCAGTATAATTCCCACGCCGGCAGACGTAAGCAAGCCACCAAAAATCATGGTCGGCGTCAGCGCCTCATCCAGTATTAGCATGGCAAAAACGACACCAAAAAACGGCATCAGCAATATCAAATTGGGCAAAATCGACATGTCATTGCGCGTCAAAAGTCGTTGCCAGAGAATATGAGAAAAACTCACAACAACAATCTGAAACAAAAACGGTGCGGCGAGATAGGTGTAATCCACCTGCTCCCACGCAAATTCTCCGGGGTTTTCCATCAAGAGCGTCATCCCTAAAATGGGCAAGAGCGAGAGCATATTTAAATGCGCGAGATAATTCATAGTCGAGACATCGCGCAGCACCTTCATCCGCGCATAGCATAGCGAGACAAAGACCATAGACAGAATAAGCACGCCTACGCCAATCATAGAGGGCGGCTGCGCGGGCATCCCGACCAGCACGATAACGCCGAGCACACCAAGCCCAACACCAACGCCGCTTCGCCAGCCAATACGCTCACCGAACAGGACAATCCCCCAGCCGATGGAGAATATAATCTGCGTTTGCATGATGATAACGGAAATGGAGGCATCCAGCCGCTCAAGCGACCAGAAAAGCGTGCCCCAATGGCATACGGCCATCAAAAATGAAATCTGCAACAGTAGAAAGAATTTTTTGCGGCCCGGCCAGCGATAAAATGGCAAAAACAAGAGTGAAGAAACGATCAAACGAATAGATAGCGCCGTTACAGGGTCGAGCTCTATCGTTATCATTTTTATAACAACGGTATGCATCGCCCAGATCGCCACCACCAAAGTGCCGAGGAAAATATCGCGGGTTGAAATCAATTAAAGCCCGCCCATTTTACAAATCAGCGTCCATTCCTTTTCGGAAATAGGGCAGACAGAAAGGCGTGATTGCTTAATGAGCGCCATGCCTTCAAGGGCAGGCGTGGCTTTGATGGTTTTGAGGGTGACTGGTGAAGGAACAGCCTTTACGGCCTTAAAATCCACCATGCCGAAACGCCCCTTAGGACAGGTCAGATCGGGGTAATATTCTTTGACCACTTCAACAATGCCGACAATCTCGAGGCCCTTATTGGAGTGATAAAAAAAGCTCTGATCGCCGATTTTCATGGCCTTAAGGTTATTGGAGGCTTGGTAATTACGCACGCCGTCCCAATGCTCCACGCCCTTTTCAACCTGTTGCTCCCAGCTCCATTTGAATGGTTCGGATTTTACGAGCCAATAGTTCATAATTTAATGTCCTGAAATTTCATAGCTGAACGGGCGGTTTAGCATTTCCTCAATCGCATCATCAACAGTGAACGCATCGGAGAGCAAATGATCTACCGCTTCCGTGATCGGCATATCAACCGCATGTTTTTTAGCCAGAGAAAGCGTAGATTTCGCCGTATGCACACCTTCGGTTACAGAAACTCGCTTTTCTAATATTTCCTTCATCGTTTTGCCTTCGCCGAGTGCAGCGCCCAGAGAGAAGTTTCGTGATTGCATTGAAGAACAGGTCAGCATCAAATCGCCGATACCGCACATTCCGAGCAGCGTTTCGCGCTTTGCGCCCATCGCCACGCCAAGGCGCGCAATCTCCGCAACGCCGCGCGTAACAAGAGCAGCTCTCGCGCTCTCGCCCAATTTACGCCCCGTAACAACGCCGCAAGCTATGGCAATAACATTCTTAATAGCGCCGCCAAGCTGCGTGCCAATCACATCATTGGTCGCATAAGGACGAAAGCCCGGAACGCCGACAATTTCTTGTAATTCCTGCGCTACATCTTTATTTGCACAGGCAATAGTGGCCGCGCCAGGTAAACCTTGCGCAATCTCGCGTGCAAAATTAGGCCCTGTCAGTACAGCCATAACAACATTGGGGACCACCTGCTCGACCACTTGTGAGAGCAACAATCCGCTATCAAGCTCAATGCCCTTAGCGCAAATAACAAGCGGCTTACCGTCGCTCAGCTTGTCTTTAATTTTTTCAATGGTGCTGCGTACATGCTGGGCGGGCGTAACCAGCAAAAGAACATCGCGGGACGCCACTTCTTGCAAATCATTTGAGGATTTAAGGTTTTTGGAAAGTTCCACATTAGGAAGATAAACTGCATTTTCCTGTTTGGTATTAATGGAATCGGCAACTTCCTTTTCCAATGCCCAAATCATGACATCGCGATCATTACGCGCCAAAAGCTGCGCGAGCGCCGTGCCCCATGCACCGGCACCAATAACGCCGATTGTTTGTCCTTTATATCCCAAATGACACCTCTGTTTTATGTGTTAATTTTCGTATGAATAGTCAAACTAATTTACTTTGGTACAAGGCGCAAGGAACGAAGTGTACATACCCGTATATGAGGTGAGCCAGCAACGCTGTAACAAGGTAAATGAGGATGGCTATTATGCTTTTATGCCTGCACCATGCCGCTTCTCGGCGTCAGGGTCAAGAGGCCATCGCGGACGCGCTTTAAAGTCAAGGCTATCCACGTATCCTAGGCGCAAACGCTCCACGCCCGCCCAAGCAATCATCGCTGCATTATCCTGACACAGCTTAAGCGGCGGTGCGTAAAAGCGCATGATCTCGGTGGCACAAAGCTTTTCTAATGCGCTGCGAATGGCCGTATTAGCCGCCACGCCGCCCGACACAACAAGCGTCGGCGCTGCAGGGCTATACTCAGCCTTAAAGCGCACAATGGCATGCTTGCAGCGATCTGAAAGCGTTTCCGCCATCGCATTTTGAAACGAACAGGCAAGATCCATGATATCGGCGCGTATTAAATT
>JBBKXC010000106.1:0-3050 GCA_037969275.1 Bdellovibrionales bacterium
GCCATTTTCCATTCTTTAAATTTTGCCGCTGCTATTTCAGGGTTATCCGCCATTGAAATGCTGCGCATCATCGCAACGCCGTTAGCGCCAGCCGCCATAACCTCATGCGCATTGCTCGCCGTTATGCCGCCGATACCAACAACAGGCACAGGTGATAAGACTATCAGTTCCGCAAAACGCTCCGCGCCCAAAACGGGCTTGCCTTTATCAGTTTTTGTCGGGAAGAACGGGCCTGTGCCGATGTAATCAACGACCGTGGGATCAACCGCGCCAATATGCGCCTCGCTAAAAGCCGTCAGCCCCAAAATTGCGTCCGCGCCTAAAATGCGGCGTGCCTCGGCTGGGCTCATATCACCCTGCCCGATATGCGCGCCGGACGCCTCGACATCATGCGCAATTTCAACATGATCATTCACAAGAAATGGGACGCCCAAGGGACGCAAAAGCTCCGCCAGCATTGCGGCCTGCGCGGCAATCACGGGCTTAGGGTCGCTCTTGTTACGGAGTTGTACCATCGTAACGCCGCCTCGAACCGCCGCCAGAACAACATCGGCAATATCACGCCCGCCGCATTCATGCGGATCGGCAACAAAATAAATAGAAAGATCGAAAGGCTTTGACATTTGTTTCATATAACACGCTCAGCTTAAAATTCAAATTTTTGCTGCCTCCAAATTTTAGACTTCACTTAAGCGCAACTTATAAAAATTCTTCATTTACAAACTGCGCAGTTTTATATCTATTTTATCTATGAAAAAATTTACACTAATAATAGCTTTTCTCCTGATACTCCCTACCCAAGTGCGCGCGGCAGACCCTATCTTCAGGACGCTGCAATGGAAACATGACACGCTTGTTTTGACCGGCGAGAATTCCGACCCACTTGTTAATGAGCAAATCTCGATTTTCCGGCAAAATGTCGAAGCCTTAAAAATACGCGATATCGCCATGATCCGCTTTTTCCGTGACGACCTTGATGAAATGGACGATTTGAGCGATGTAAATTATCGCGGCTGGTACAATATGGACGCCAATGAGCAGCGCTTCATGGAAAGACTGCTGCAAACGGACAACAATAAATTTTCGGTCGCACTGGTCGGTAAGGACGGGGAGCTAACCTATGTCTGGAAAGACCGCGAAGATCGGAAAGACAAAAAACCCCCAATGGCCGTTCCTATGGGCGAAATCTTTTACATGATAGACAACCCGCCGCTCAAAAAAGCGCTTCAGCCCACAAAAGATATGGAAAAATCAAAATAAGAAGTCACAAGATTAAGAGTTTGAGGCCACGTTAAATTCAATGTATGATAATAGTATGGATTTTAAAGGGGCCTTTTTCCATGAGCTTTCTCGATGACCTACCACCAGACCAGAAAGAGCTGATTATCAGCCTTCCTTATCGCGTGGGCGTATGGATCAGCCATAGCGACGATATTGGCGGAGCAGCCGCTGATGATGAAGAAATAAAAGCCCTCGCCAATATAATTGATGGTTTTACCCGCGATGTTTTTGGCTCTGAGGCCGTTCAGCATATAATGATGGGCACAGTCTCCCGCAAAGATATGTGGCCGGAATGGGCCGCCAATGTCGGCAACGTCAATCAAGATTGCCAGCAAGCCATCGACATCCTGAATGAATGCGTCGACGAAAAAGAGGTGAACGCCTTCCGTCAACGCTTACTGGAAATCGCCGAGACAGTGGCCTTGGCTTTTCGCGAATATGACCGCCTCGACTTCATGACAAAACTTCGCGTTTATGTACTCTATTACACTGAGCGTTATAAGGCCGCGCGCAAAAGCCGATCTTTCAAATCTATGGATCAGTTTTTGAACATCAGCTTACAAGAACGTAAGGCTCTTAGCTCCCTAGCCCAAGTGCTCGGCCTGCAATACTCATAAATCAAATAAACAAAGGACTTTTTAATATGACCCGCTTGTCAGATCTTACAGAAAGCGAAGCGCTCGCCATTATAGCACTGCCATACAAGGCGGCCATGTACATTAGCCACGCCGATGATGTAGAGGGTGAAAAAGATGATGAGCAAGAAAGAAAAGCCATCACGCGCGGCCTGCCCGAACTTAGCAAGCTTCATAGCGTGTCTCCGTTGGTGCAGGACGTCGCAGCAGAAATCCAAAAGCTCAACGAGCATTGGGAAATGTGGGAAAACGAATGCTTCCATATCACCAAACAAGCGCCTGCCATCATTCAAAATGCGCTCGGCCATTTTGGCAAAGACGAAATGAAACATTACCGCGCCTTTACTATCGAGCTTGGAAAAATGGTTGCCCAAGCCCATAGCGAATTTGAGGCTTTTGATGCGTGGGAAGAAGAAAAGAAAGAAAGCATGTTCGGCAGCATGATTAGCAAGATTACCCGCGGCTTCACGCCCGGCCATGAAGATGGCGGCAATCCGGCCAATATCAGCCCCGCGGAAAACGCGGCGCTGAAGGAATTATTTATCGCCCTAAAAACACCGGACTAAATATAAGTTTTATGGCTGCGCACATTCAACGGTTATAGATTGCTGCGCTGGATTTTCTATCCAAACGCACTCATTCATAACTGATACTGAGCCATCATTCTCTTGAATACGAACATGCCCTGGAATTACGAAAACTTGTTCCCCTTGTGGCGAAATATAGCTCTGCCCCTGCGTACCATTTACTGCACAAAATTCTACTGTTGGCGCAATTTGTTTGCAAGAAATGTCAGCTTGGTCTTGTCCGTTATCTTGTGCAAATGCTGCGCTTGCCGGTAGTGCTGCCGCGAAAGCTGCCGCGATTAGTGTATTTTTCATTTTTTGATACTCCCGTTCAATAAGTTATGAACCATTGGTAGATTATAGAAAATCACTTGTCAATACGGCACCGCACACACAAAATATCCCACTATATTTGGCGTAGCCCTGCCTTTTCATTTGCGCTATGATGGAAGACCCGTTAAATGAAGCATTAGGGTGCAAAAAAGAAAGACTAGCCATGAGCAATTCAGCCACGAACCAGACATTTTTAACCGGAGCAAATGCGGAATATATCGCGCATTTATATGGT
>JBBKXC010000107.1:0-4155 GCA_037969275.1 Bdellovibrionales bacterium
CCTACCGTGAGGATAAAGACGTCATAGACATTAGCAAATATCATGATGCCAATCAATACGAACAGCCCCGCCGATAAAGCGTAGTCCTGTACCTTAGCTGGAAGCGGTCTGCCCCGCAGCGCTTCGTATAAGAAAAAGAGAAGATATCCACCATCAAGAACAGGAATCGGCAAAAGATTAATAAAGCCAATTTGCACTGATAGCACTGCAATCAGCAGAAAAGACATATAAACGCCAGAATCAAGTGCCTCGCCTGTAATTTTACCCATACTCACAAGGCCGCCCACGACCTGAGGACGGTCCGGTTTATCACTCATAAAAGCCGCGCGCAGAAATTTAAGGGATTCCGCAATGAATTGGTAAATTTTAGCCCCTGAATACCAAAAGGCATTCATCACACTATGGCGCACATAAAACGATTCCTTTGAGCGTGTAAGCCGCAATAGCCCATAAAGCTCATCATCAGGATCAAGCAAAGCCTGATTCATCTCCATTACAGGGAATATCAAAAAAGGCTCATTTTGCTGATCTTCGCTAAGGTGAAAGGAAATCCAGAACGGCTGCCCCATATTCTTTAAAATCTCTTCCCGCGCCTTATCTGTATCCCCAGCAACGGTAACATCATTCACAAGCTCTATATCCTTAATCTCAATAGAGGGGAAATTAGTCGCTCCAGTGCGGCCATGCGCGCGCGCTATGCCTCTTTTATCTGAGTATGCGACAGGCCGCGAAACAATTTCAACATCAAAGACATTTTCGGCGCGCTTAATTGTCCAGATCATAGGGACGCCAACAGCAAAGCTCTTTTCCCAGATATCTTCAAAACGCCTTATTTTATGTCCATCGAGCGACAATATTTCATCTAAAGGCTGTATTCCGGCATCATAGGCCGCCGTATCTTTAGCCACAGCATAAATAATAGGCCGCACCGAGCCCTGCCCTTGTGTAAAAAACAGCGCACTTAAAATAGCGAATGCGAGCATAAAATTTGCCAGTGGCCCCGCAGCAACTATTAGTGTCCTTTGCCATAGGGGTTTGAAACAAAACGCTGAGCGCTTTTCTTCATCAGAGAAAGGCCGGCGCTGCTTTAACTCGGCATCCCAAAGCATGGGGTCTGGTGCGCTATCATAGCCAAAGAGCTCAACATAACCACCAAGTGGAATCATAGAGAGTGACCAGCGCATGCCGCTTTTATCAGTGCGCCCTAGAATTTCACGTCCAAAACCCAGGGAAAATTTACGAATGCGAACACGAAATAATCTGGCCATAAGGTAATGACCCATTTCATGGATAAAGACCACAAATGAAATGCAGACAATTAGCGCCAGCGTGTAAAGTAAAAAATGCTCGGTAAATTCCTGCAGCATTACTCCCAAGGAATTCATCAGCCTCAGCCCCCTAGAGTATAAGCTGGATAATATCGTTCAGATTAGCGAAGACCATTACGCACACCAAGAAAAACAGTCCAAAACGGAATGCGTATTCCTGAACCTGCTCCGGTATCGGTTTACCAAGCGCTGCTTCAAAAGCATAAAACACGAGGTGACCACCATCGAGCATCGGGATAGGGAACAGGTTAATCAAGCCAAGGTTAATCGACAAAAGCGCGGTAAAGAGAATAATTGCAATCATACCCTGCTGCGCCATATCGCCTGCCACAGCGCCGATACGAATTATACCGCCAAGCTCAGTTGCGCTGCGCGTTCCTGTAATCATCTGGCCAATGGCCTCAAGCGTACCAGCCGTAATAACATAAGCCTGATCTACCGCCTCGAAAAAACCACCAGCAAGTGTAAACTTGATAAACTCGCCGCCTTCACGGTCCGCCACAAAAAGAATGCCCGCCTCGCCACTTTCAGCTTCGGCAAAATTTTTGTTCATTGTCTTGGTCGGCATAACAATGAGCGTGTCACTTTCAGATCCACGCTCAATCTTCAAAGAGAAGACGGTATCCATTCTTTGCAAAAGCGCATTCCGTTTTCCATCGACATCTTCATCCGCATAATCTACGCCATCAATGCTCTTGATATTATCTATTTGAATAGCGTGGCGTGGACTAATCAGTCCAAGGAGCCCACGGCTATGACGAAAACCAAAACGATCCTGCTGCTCTACTTTTTCAGGGCGTGCAAAAATATCGACCTGCTCACCGCTGCGGCTAACAACAAAATGACGCTCTTCATCAAGAGCAATCATCATGGATGTGCGGATATCTTCAAAGCTTTTGATCCGTTGGCCATCAATAGAAAGAACCTCATCATGTGGCTGAAAGCCGTATTTTTCGGCGCTACTACCACCAATAATGGCGGCGGCTACCGGAGGCGTTACGGGCTTGCCGTTCATCATATAAAGGCCCGTCAAAAGTATAATCGCAAAAATATAGTTAATCGCAGGTCCGGCAAAAACAACGGCAGCGCGCTTCCATACAGGTTTAGAGAAGAAGGCTGTATTGCGCTCAGCATCGGTCATTTGACGCACGCCGCCAGTTTCATCTTCTACGTTATCTGTGTGCTGCGCACTCGCGGGATCAACATCGCCATATAACTTTACGTAACCACCAAGCGGCACCAAAGAGAATTTCCAGCGCGTGCCATTTTTATCGTTCCAGCCAAAAAGCTCCTTCCCAAAACCAATAGAAAAGCTTTCGACGCGCACGCCGCAAAAACGGGCAACAATATAATGCCCCCACTCATGGACAAAAACAAGAACGCTCAGTATGACAATAAACGTCCCGCCATAAATCCAGAGATTATTACCAAGTGTTTGAAACAATTCTAAAAAGTTCATAATGCTATTGCCGCTTTCTTGTGGGTGCAGTTATTAATATATTCATTCGCAAGCGTCCTTGCAATCTCATCCAGCGCCAAAATGTCGTCTAGTGATTGCAGTTTGCTACTTGTTATACTCTCTACGGTATGCCTGACACAATTGATAATATCACCAAAAGAGATGCGTTCACTTAAAAAAGCATCCACGGCCACTTCATTGCCAGCATTCATCGCCACTGAGTGATATAGACCGCACGCCAAAGATTCATAGGCCAACGGGATCGCAGGAAATTTTTGCGCATCATACTCTTGAAACGACAGTTCATTTAATGCCTTAAAATTCAACGCCTTACCCGGTGTATTTAAACGAAGGGGATAGCTCAGGACATTGGCAATCGGGGTCCGCATATCACTCGCTCCCATCTGCGCCAGCACCGAGCCATCGCAATATTCAACCATTGAATGTACGATGGATTGTGGATGAATAATGACATCTATTTTTTCCGCAGGCATATCAAAAAGGTAATGCGCTTCAATGACTTCGAGCGCTTTGTTCATCATAGTTGCACTATCAATGGAAATTTTTGCGCCCATCGTCCATGTCGGATGCGCCAAAGCCTGAGCTTTAGTAGCTTCAGCCATTTTATCAACCGACCAATCAAGAAAAGGCCCGCCCGACGCCGTCAATATAATGCGAAGAATACTCTCCCGCCGCGCCTCATCTAATACTTGAAAAATAGCATTATGCTCGCTATCGACAGGAAGAAGTTTAACATTTTTTTCTGCAGCCTTGCGCATGACAAGCGGCCCAGCCACAACCAAGGGCTCTTTATTGGCAAGTGCTATCATCTTTGAAGAATCCATAGCCAGCATCAAAGGCTCTAGCCCTGCCATGCCAACAATCGCCATCATGCTAATGTCAGCCGGTATCTGTGCATACTCCAAAAGAGCAGCGCGGCCAGCGGCGACCTTTATATCGGTGCCCGATAAATGCTCTTTCAGGACGCCGTAATTCGCCTCATCTGATATTACAGCATAGGACGCGCCCAAACGTATAGCCTGCTTTGCAAGTTTTTCCGCATTACTATGCGCGCTGACGACTTGCACATCGAACTTCTCTTTATGCGCGTCAATGACATCCGCGGTGCTATCGCCAATTGAACCGGTGGCGCCAAATATATTTATTTTACGGCTCTCAGACATCGGCAATGATGTATTCCAGTACCATAAAAATTGGCGTTGCCATTAAAAGCGCATCAATTCTATCAAGTATACCGCCATGACCAGGCAATATAGCGCCCGTATCTTTAACATGTGCCAAACGTTTCATGAGCGATATCAGAATATCGCCGCCCTGCCCAAAAAGACCGATGAGCGCACCGAATAC
>JBBKXC010000108.1:0-5294 GCA_037969275.1 Bdellovibrionales bacterium
ATACATACTGCCTTTACAAATGAGAGTATGGCTGATGATGGCGGTGCGGCAATACTTGGGGGCATTCTTGCGTTTCCAACTATGTTAGGATTTGCTTTCGGCATGGGCGCTTCTGCTGCCGTGAGAAGTCGTGTAGATCTCGAGGCGAGTGAAAAACAATTGGCGGAGTTGGAAGACGAAGCAAATATTCTAGATATGTAGTAAACATAATTATCGCACTGCGATTGCATATTTCTTGACAAAAAAACGCAAGTTTTCTATAAAACAATCATGAACCACCCACATCTTGCAGACTCCATACAGAAGCTAAAGGACATCCACCCGGAAAGTCCTGCTTGGATTATGGACCGCGCTGAGGCTATTGCCGATCAGCGGATGAAACTGGATATTAAAGAGCGCATTCTTAAGACATCTTCTTTGATGGTGGCCTATGGCCGCGCAGCTGTATTCGGAATGGGCGCGATACTTGCCGCGGTGGATAAGCAGGATTTGCGTAAGGCGCGCAAAAAATTTACAGGCGAGAATAGCGTGGCTCTGAGTTTTGATTGGGCGTTTGAAAATATGCGCCGCGCGACATGCGAATTCATTATCAATAACGATGTGCCGTTGCACCATTTCTCAAATGACGAGACAGCCTATCTGTTTCCTAATGGAATCCCTACGCGGGATAACGGTTTATCGGCCGCGCCGTAATTATTTTTAATCCATTTCCAAAATTCTCCCGTATACAGTTTTGTGAGCAGAAATTTTCTTCGTAAAATACGGTGAAAAATCTGTTTCCACCTCTGGTATTTGCGCATCACACTTGATATAGTCCGACAATCAAACAATATGTATGTGTAAAAACCAAGGGAATGAACTGGAAAGTGCCTATTGTAGGGCTTTCTTAAAATATTCGCCAAAATAGAAGAGGTATGAAAATGAGTAAAGTAATTGGTATCGATTTAGGTACAACAAACTCCTGCGTTGCCGTAATGGACGGTGACGAGCCACGTGTAATTGAAAACTCTGAAGGAACGCGCACGACGCCTTCCATGATCGCTTTCACCAAAAATGGTGAGCGCCTGGTCGGTCAGCCTGCAAAACGTCAGGCCGTGACCAACCCTGAAAATACGCTCTACGCCATTAAGCGTTTGATTGGCCGCCGTTTCGATGATGAAGAAGCGAAAGACCTTATCAAAAAAGCACCCTTTAATGTAATTGAAGGCGAAAACGGCGATGCTTGGGTTGAGGTTGACGGCGAGAAATTCGCGCCGAGCCAGATCTCCGCTATGCTTTTGCAAAAAATGAAAGAAACCGCCGAAAGCTTTTTGGGCGAAAAAGTAACCAAGGCCGTTATTACGGTTCCTGCTTACTTTAACGATTCCCAGCGTCAGGCGACTAAAGATGCCGGTAAAATTGCCGGCCTTGAAGTTTTACGTATTATCAACGAGCCGACAGCCGCAGCTTTGGCCTATGGTCTTGATAAGAAAAAAGCCGGAACGATTATCGTTTACGATCTCGGCGGCGGTACGTTCGATGTATCTGTTCTCGAGATTGGTGATGGCGTGTTCGAAGTGAAATCCACAAACGGGGATACGTTCCTCGGCGGGGAAGACTTCGACTCACGCATTATTGATTATCTTGCCGATGAATTCAAAAAAGAGCAGGGCATTGATCTGCGCGAGGATAAACTTGCGTTGCAACGTCTGAAAGAGGCTGCTGAAAAAGCGAAGATCGAGCTTTCTTCCGCGACACAAACCGAAGTGAACTTGCCGTTCATTACGGCGGACGCTTCTGGCCCGAAACATTTGAATGTTAAAATCTCCAGAGCCAAGCTTGAATCCTTGGTTGAAGACCTTGTAAAGCGCACAGTTGATCCGCTTAAGGCCGCTTTGAAAGATGCTGGTTTGAAAGCTTCGGAGATTGATGATGTGATTTTGGTGGGCGGTATGACCCGTATGCCGAAAATCATCGAAACTGTGAAGGAATTCTTTGGTAAAGAACCACATAAGGGCGTGAATCCTGATGAGGTTGTGGCCGATGGCGCCGCCATTCAGGGCGGTGTTCTTCAGGGCGATGTTAAAGACGTTCTCTTGCTGGACGTGACACCATTGTCATTGGGTATCGAGACGCTGGGCGGCGTGTTTACACGCTTGATCGAGCGCAACACAACAATCCCAACGAAGAAATCACAAGTGTTCTCGACAGCCGAAGACAGCCAAAATGCCGTGACCATCCGCGTTTTCCAAGGGGAGCGCGAAATGGCCGCTGACAACAAGATACTGGGTCAATTTGATCTGGTTGGTATCCCGCCAGCACCGCGCGGTATTCCGCAAATCGAAGTGACATTTGATATTGATGCCAATGGTATCGTTAATGTTCACGCCAAAGACAAGGCCACGAATAAGGAGCAGCAGATCCGCATTCAAGCCAGCGGCGGTTTATCTGACGCAGATATTAACCAGATGGTTAAGGACGCGGAAGTGAACGCCGAATCCGATAAGAAGAAGCGCGCAGGCGTGGAAGCTACGAACAAGGCAGAATCTCTCATAAACGCCACAGAAAAGGCGCTTGAGGAATTTGGCAATGATGTTCCGGCGGAAGAAAAATCAGCCATTGATAAAGCGATGGCCGAGCTTAAATCCGCTATCGACAAAGGCGAGGGCGAAGATATCGAAAAGAAAGCCGACGCTCTTTCACAGGCTTCAATGAAGCTGGGCGAGATGGCCTATCGCAAGGCGCAAGAAGAAGCCTCCGGCACGCCGGATAACATGGAAGACATGGGCGATATGGGCGATGCGCCTTCGGCCTCATCTTCTGATGATGCAGCGGCTGGCGGCGAAACTGTCGATGCCGATATCATGGATCTCGAAATCGAAGAAGAAGACGAAGACGAGACCAAGTAAATAGCTTTAGCAAGGTGAGAGAACCTTCTACGGTAATTAAGGGGGCCCTTTGATATAAATGGGCCTCCATTTGCCAAATTTAATGAGAAATTTGAAACATAATGAAGACACCAGAAAGTAAACATTCCGTTTCTTATTATGATGTTTTGCAAGTATCGCAAGCATCGAGTGATACGGATGTCCGCGCGGCTTATTACCGCCTCGCCAAACGCTTTCACCCCGATCGCAACCCGCAAGAGCGTAGGATGAATGAATTGCGCTTTCGCCTGATTAACGAAGCTTATGCACATTTAAAAACCACGGATAAACGAATGCAGTACAACCGCATCCTCAAACAGGATAAAAAGACCCTACGTTCTGTTAAAAAGCAGACGAGTAATGACAATAAAAGAGCGCCAGGTACGAGCGGAAACTGGTTTTCCCGCGCACGGGGATGGCTTGGCTTGAACAATGCCGAGCGCCGCGGTTAATAGGAATAAAGATTTATAAACCATGAGCGATAAAGATTACTATAAAACACTGGAAGTCGAACGCGGCGCAAGCGCTGATACGATAAAAAAGGCTTACCGCAAGCTCGCCATGAAATATCACCCCGACCAAAATCAGGGCGATGAATCGGCTGAGGCTAAATTCAAAGAAATTACACATGCTTATGATATTCTCAAAGACGAGCAGAAACGCGCGGCCTATGATCGCTATGGCGCTTCGGCTGTTGATGGTTCTGGCGGCGCTGGGCCTGCTGGCGGCGGCTTTGGCGGCGGCAATTTCTCTGACATTTTCGAAGATATGTTCGGTGATTTCATGGGCGGTCGCGGCGGCAAAGGCGCGCAAACCCGTGGCTCCGACGTGCAATACACTTTGGAAATATCGCTGGATGATGCCTTTAAGGGTAAGGAAGTCTCTATCAAGCTACCCCTGAATGAGGAATGTGACGGCTGTAGCGGATCCGGCGCAGAAAGTGGCACAACGGTCGAGCGCTGTGCAACGTGCGCAGGCGCAGGCCGTGTACGTCAGCAGCAAGGCTTTTTCACAATCGAGCGTGCCTGCCCCACTTGCGGCGGCGAGGGCGAGTCTATCAAAAACCCGTGTAAAAAATGCGCAGGGCAAGGCCGTATCAAGAAAACAAAAACGCTCAAAGTCAAAATACCATCCGGCGTCGAACATGGTCGCCGCATTCGCCTGAATGGCGAGGGCGAGGCCGGCGTGCGCGGCGGACCAGCAGGTGATTTATATGTGCTGATCTCCATCCAAGCGCATAAGCTTTTCCGCCGTGATGGCGCAAATTTACATTGCCGCGTTCCGATCACCGTCACCAAAGCTACGCTTGGCGGCGAGGTTAAAGTACCGACTATTGATGGCACAAGCGCCAAGGTTAACATTCCCGAAGGCACACAAACCGGCCAGCAATTCCGCTTGAAAGGCAAGGGCATGACCGTCCTTCGCAATGACAGCCGCGGCGATATGTATATCGAGATTTTTGTAGAGACTCCTGTCAATCTTGATAAAAAACAAAAAGATCTGATGAACCAGCTTGATACAACAATCGGCAGCGAAAAAGCCGGAAACAAGCATTCGCCTGAATCTTCAGGGTTTTTTCAGAAAATGAAAGAATTCTGGGGCGACTTGAAAGAGTAGGGCTCGCCCCTATCTTAATAAAATAATGGCTTTTAATATTAATCTCACACGCCTAAATTTTCATTTTGATGAACTGCATCAAACCATGATCGACAAACGATTGGGTATGAAAATTTCGCTCGGGCTGATTTCGGGGCTGCGCGGCAGCTATGCGGTCTATGAGCGCATGAATAAGGGGTTTTGCATTTGTTTTCAGGAACAAGGCATGGCGCAAAATGAAATGGACCGTATGTGCATGAGCCTCTCCGAACAAGCGCAGTCATTGGGCGTTGATGTTTTTGCGACCAAGAGCGACCTGCCTTTTGATAACCGCTGGTATATTTTAGGCGATCTGCGTGGCATGATTGAAAATGCGCAAATCGGAAAAATCAATGCGCCGCTGAGCAATTATCTATATGCTAACATCATGATGGAATTTGAACAGCATGAGGACGCGAAATAGATCATGAAAATTGGCGTTACGGGATATACGGGCCGCGTTGGCCAGCTTTTGGTGCAAGAGCTGCAATCGGGCGATTGGAGCGGATTAGAGCTTGCGGGCGGAACATCACGCAAAGAAGATAAGAATGTGCATGGCATGTTCATTACGTCTAACGCGAACGACCTATTTGAAAAATCAGACGCGATCATTGACTTTACACTCCCCGCCGCAACGATTAAGCACGCCAAGCTGGCGGCAAAACACAGCAAGATATTAATTGTCGGCACGACAGGATTAAGCGATGCGCAAGAGGGTGAGCTAGCCGAAGCGGCGCAGGCTGCCACTATTGT
>JBBKXC010000109.1:0-8904 GCA_037969275.1 Bdellovibrionales bacterium
ACTAACGCGGCCTGTATAGGTACCGCTGGGTAAGGTTTTTCCGCTAAGTTTACGCCCAGTATAGTAATATTGACGGGCGCGGTCTTTTTCTTGAGTGATGCGCTGGTCTTTAAAAAGACTGCCATCTGGGGAATGAATAGAAAGCATAATTTCATCGCCTGCACGTACACCGTAAAAAGCCGCCCAAAAAACCAAGGCCTCACTTTCTTGTGCGAGAATTTCAGGATTGGCTTCGCCCTCCTCAATAGCGCGGAAATTAGGCGGCGCAGATCGAAATCCTCCGTGGAATATTGAGAGCGCGTCATATTTGATGTTTAACTCAGGCGCCCAGAGGCTCTTTTTCATTTTGCCGCAGCCTTCGGCGCTTAATGTGCCGGAAAACGGATCCATTAGGCCATCTTCCCACAGAACGCCAAAGTGTAAATGTGGAAATTCAGCAAAACCAGATTGCCCAACTTGACCAATTTTGTCTCCAGCAGCAACTTTGTCGCCTTGAGCAACGATGATGCTATCTTGTTTCATATGACAGTAGATGGTTTTTATGCCTGCGCCATGGTCGATAAAAACGCCGTTGCCGCATTCCTTTTGCTGCGTTTGAATGTCTTTCATTTGCGCTTCTGTTTTCACCGTATCGGGCTCGCCATCCCTTAAGCGCTCAATTGTCCCGTCTTTCGCTACTAAAACGTCAACACCTTGGCGCATTTCATAACGCGATTTCAGGGCAAAATCCGTGCCCTTATGATTATCGTAGCTGCGCGGGCCGCAGGTAAAATCCTCGGCTTTGTCTACGGCTGGGTTCATATCTACATAATTGGCAATCCAGCAATCCTCATCCAGCGCACAATTGAGTGGCAAGACAAACTGCGGCGTATCTGCGGCTATAGCCGGTATAACCAAACCGGCAGTGAACATAACAAGACAAATAATAAGACCGAATAGTTTTGACATAATAAATTGTATCCTGTAAAGTGCAGCGGAAAAATATGGAAGTTTTATAGCATGGAATATGCACTTGTTACAGATTTGAGGGATGAAGCCGCACCTTTTCGCATGGACGCGCAGAGTTTTGAGGCGAAAATTGCCGGAAACCCTCGTATGAAAATAGAGGCGAATGTGCCTGATTGGCGCGCACGCTATGTTTTTACCGATTTGGATACAGCAGCCCCAATGGGATTTCACCGCTCGTATTGGCGCAAAGGCTTTGAAGAAAAAGTAAGCGCATGTTTCGCTAGAGCAGCAGGTTATGGTGATAATGACCATGTTTTTGATCATGAAAGCGCACGCAATTTGAGCGAAAGCCTCGAAGAAGGCAAGCACGTTCTATTAAGCCTAAACCTTGATTTGAGTTATCGTGCCCTTGATTTTCGTAAGATGAATGCGCCCGAAGGTACGCCGCTGGAGCAATGGATCGGGCGTAATCGCCGAAATTATATGAGCGTTTCGGTCAAATCGGCCTCGGAATTGCGCGGGGTCATCAAAGACATTCACAGCATCAGCCCTGAACATTTTAGGGATGGGAAAATATCGGCGCTTTATCGTGGCGGCGTATTGCCGTACGCCTCATTTTATCTTGGCGCAAACGAGCAAAGGCTCAGCACGCTTCATAATGAAATGGCGGCACTAAAAGGTGCGCTGCCCAAGGGTGAAACGCGGGCCATTGGTTTTCCACGCCTTATGCGGTTCAAGCCGACTAAAAAGACTTTGCAATATAAAGGGGCGGATGGACTGCGTGGGAATGTCATTTGGCGCGACGAGAGCAAAACGCGCCTCTTTAGCCAGTTGGTTTTCTCTGATGAGAATGAAAAAACATCAGCAGAGCAAATTAGAATTTTCGAAAGATTGCGAAGCGCGCAAGAAGGGCTGTACGTGGTGGCATCGCCGTCCATATCACGCGGACATTTGCGCGGAGAATGGCGACAGCTTCGCTGGATTATTAATGATTTTGATCGCCAGACATTACCTTCGCCAAGCGCAGGTTAATACTGCGGCCCAGCTGGTGGCTCTATATGGGCGTTTGGTGTTGGAAGCTGGGCGTTCATATCATCTATAACTTCTGTGATATACGCATCAAAAAGCACATCTAGAAATACGGATGGGTCAGGGCCAAGACCTTCGGGGCTAATGAGGTAATTATCGCCCCGTCCCCAGCTTCCATATTCCCGCAGGCAATCGGCGAAGAAAAGCGCATCATCTTTGGAGTGAAAAGTGCAGGGCGCAGCGCGGCGCGTTATCAGGTCATTATCCTCTATACGGCTATTCAGCTCTGCATTGAGTTGGTCTAGATGGTGCTCATTATATTGCAGCGGCACAAAATCATGCAGAACGGTGCAAAACACATCAAGCATAAGCTCGTCCGCAGTGGTTTCGCTTTCATTGATCATACGTACAATCTCATCGGGAGATGTTCCGGCAATGGTGTACAAAAATACTTTGCCTGCGCCAATATGAAAACCTTCGGATTCTTCGGGATTGGCCGCGTAATATTGCGCCTGCTCGAAAACGGCTCTTTCCCGTTCTAGGTTCTGCGGGTTATTGAGCGTTTCTAGAAATGCCTTCATTTGGCGCGCAAAGGCATCGGCCTCTCGCATAGCTTTGGTGATATAGCGGTGTTTCAAATCCGTAGGAGTAACGAGGTCTTGCGGCAATCCAAAGATATGATGGATATGCGTGAGCTCGTGCACAAGGTCATCCGCTTGACAGATTGGCGAAAGATAGAGCGTGTTAACGCCATTATTAATATGTAAGAACGCAATATCGGAGGTATCTAAGCCCTCGTCTGTATAATCCGCAGTTGTTTTGACGCTGACATCATAAAGTGCAAGAAGCTCCAAAAGCTCTGGCCCGCCGTCCAATCTAGCGACCTGATCAATTAAATTTTGGGTAAATTCCGTATTTTGTTTGCTCATATTCCTGCGCTTTGGCTCATTCATTAGAGAATTAGCAGTAAACCATAGGTGATATTATGTCAAGAATTGTGGGGTATTTTAAGGGGTAATCAGATCGCGCCTTTGGCCCTTTGAATCTATAAATTGAATATAAGGCGTCTCATCAGCGCCTTGAAGACCAATGACCAGCTTATCCATGCCGGCCTTATCTTTCATCACGAGGGTTGGGCTGTCATTTTGTCCGTAAAGGCGAAAGAGATAGCGCAGACTGCCGCCGCGGTCATGTAGGCCGAATAGAGATTGGCCCTTTTCCGAGCCCGCCCCATAGCTGCCGAATTGATGGGTGAGGGCGCCGTTTGTTGAAAACAAGAAGATAGAACCTTGGTTTTCATTTCCAGGCCCCATCATTGCAACGCGCTGGTTCTGGGCATTATATGTCTCGAGTAAACCGGCAATTTTCTTGGCATCATTCTTAGCTTCGAGCGTGCTTGGCATGATGAGTATCAGCGCAATACAGGCTCCGAAAAAAGCGCTCATGGTCATGAGAATTAAATGCTTTTTAATTGAAATGGAGTGAGGGACGGGGCTCTTAGGCATGGGGTTGTACTTTCGCAAGTATATGTATGAATTACATCTTTGGAAGCATCATAATATAAATTTGCTAAGGTCAGAAGCCTTAACCAGCGCGCCAACATTGTCTTGAACCATCTTGGCGGTGATATCGATTGTTTCGCCGCTGCGATCGCTCGCGGTAAAGCTTAGCTCTTCGAGCAGCTTTTCCATGACGGTATGCAAGCGGCGCGCGCCGATATTTTCGACCTGCTCGTTAATTTCGAAGGACAGTTTTGCAATTTCATCAATGGCCTCATCTTCAAAATTTAGCGTCACATTTTCGGTTCCGATTAGCGCGATATATTGTTTGATCAGGCTGGCTTCTGTGTCTTTCAGGATTTGTTTGAAATCTTCAATTGTGAGCGCGCGCAGCTCTACGCGGATCGGCAAGCGGCCTTGAAGCTCGGCTAACAGGTCAGACGGCTTGGCATAGTGAAACGCCCCGCTGGCGATAAATAGAATGTGATCGGTTTTAACCGTTCCGTATTTCGTGGTCACGGTTGTACCTTCGATGAGCGGCAAAAGATCACGCTGTACGCCTTCGCGGCTCACATCACCGCCCCGTACGTCTTGGCGCGCTGCAATTTTGTCGATTTCGTCTAAAAAGACAATGCCGTTTTGCTGTACAAGATCAAGCGCTTGCGCAATCATTTTGTCTTCGTCGAGGAGCTTGTCTGATTCTTCTTCGACAAGTACATCGTAGCTTTCGGAGACGCTCATGCGTTTTTTCTTCTTACGATCACCAAAGGCCTTGCCAAACATTTCGCCGACATTGACCATCGACATAGACGCGCCCGGCATGCCTGGAATGTCCATCATGCCACCCATGGGATTGCCATTATCCATGACCTCGATATCAATTTCGCGATCATTCAGCTCACCTTTGCGAAGCTTTTCTCGGAAATTAGCACGGGTGTTCTCTCCGGCGGTTTGCCCGACCAGTGCGTCCAGTACGCGCTCTTCGGCATACACTTCGGCTTGAGCGACCACAGTGCGGCGCATCTTTTCGCGCATCATATGAATAGCGTTTTCAACAAGGTCGCGAATAATGGATTCAACATCCTTGCCGACATAACCGACTTCGGTAAATTTTGTAGCCTCAACCTTAACGAAGGGCGCTTGCGCTAGTTTGGCAAGGCGGCGCGCGATCTCGGTTTTACCAACGCCTGTCGGCCCGATCATCAGAATATTTTTTGGATAAATTTCTTCCTGCAAATCGGCGTCTAGTTGGCGGCGGCGCCAACGATTACGCAGCGCAATAGCGACAGCCTTTTTTGCATCTTTCTGACCGATAATAAAACGGTCAAGCTCGCTCACGATCTCGCGCGGGCTAAATGCCGGGATATTCAGGAATTCTTCGTCTTTGACTTTAAATGCGGGCTCATTACTCATACAGCAAAGATTTAGAGGGTTAGTCGGTGGAAATCAAGGGTGAATGAAATTTTCGCCGTTAGGCGGGCCTTACAATTTTTCCAGCGTAATGCTCTCATTCGTGAAAACGCAGATATCGGCGGCAATTTTTAAAGCTTTGCGGGCAATTTCTTCTGCGTTTAAATCTTGATCTATCAAGGCGAGACCTGCGGCCAGCGCATAGTTACCTCCAGAACCAATGCCGATCAACCCATATTGCGGCTCTACGACATCGCCGTTCCCCGTTAAAATAAGCGAGGTGTCTTTATCGGCAACGGCCATGAGCGCTTCTAATTTACGCAAATAGCGATCAGTGCGCCAGTCTTTGGCAAGCTCAACGCAAGCGCGTGTAAGCTGTCCCGGATGGGCTTCTAATTTGGCTTCTAGGCGCTCGAATAAGGTAAAGGCGTCGGCGGTTGAGCCTGCAAAACCAGCAATTATATTTTCATCTTTGCCCAGGCGGCGGACCTTGCGCGCGTTGGATTTTAACACGGTATTGCCCATAGAAACCTGACCATCACCGGCAATAACAACCTCATTGCCTTTTCGGACGGAAATAATCGTGGTACCGCGCCATTTTTGCGCGTTGGCGTAATCGCGTTCATGTTCATATGTCATAGAAGGGAATATGTATTTTAGGCGGGGCTAAAGTCAAGGTCTTAAAGATTGACATAATTTATTATCTTTGCTAAAAAGCGCTATGGAAAAAAATCAACAACCAAAATTAATCGCTTATACCGATGCAAGTCTCTCGGCAGAGGGCGAAGGCACTTCAACAATATTATTCTTTCACCAGAAGAGAGATCTACTGCATTCTGCCGTTACTATGAATTTTGGAAGAAGAGGCGCATTCATAACGAAGTTGGAGCTGGATACTAAAATAGCCGCGCTCCACCTCGCGCCATTTAAAGTTGCCGCAGTCATGTCAGACAGTGAAAGCACAGTGCGTATGTTGAATAACTATACGTATCATGGCAAAACTTCGGGTTTAAATAAATTTCTGGATGCAAATGAATTTAAAAAGCTGGATGCAGATTTAAAGCGTCACCCGCGCGTACAGTTTCATTACGCACATGATAGCAAGCCTAAAATGCGCTTAGCGGATCAATTCAGCCGTTTGGCCAAAGGTAAAGCTTTTGGAATAGAAGTAAGGGAAGCTCCGCAAGATTTACGCTTTCGTGAGCAGCAAGAATATTTGCTAAACAGCTTCCAATAAAAAAAGGCCCTCTCATATGAAAGGGCCTTTCTTGATTCGTGATCTATAAAATTATTTTTTCACAGATTTAAATGTAAGCTGCGCGCTAAAATCAGTGCCATTCGCACGGTGATCACCGCCCATTGTTGCCGCCCACCAAGCCGCTACGGCTGATAATAGTGAGGTCGATCCAAGCACGAATGCAAAGATCAAAGCAACATTTTGCTCTCTATCAGTTAATGCAAGAACAGGCTCTTCGGTAATTGGTGTACTAATGGCATCTATATATGACGCGCCATAAGCGACCAGTGAAAAGACGGTAAAAACAGCAAGCGTGCTGATTGCCCAGACGCAAAAGCCATAAATTCCATCATGCAGCTCATTTTCATAGGCTGTGTATCCGGCAGTCGGACGGCGCAGATATCCTGCGACATAGCCACCAGACAAAGAGCCCAAAAGCTGTACCCATAAAATCCAGATACCGGTTGCAACAATGCTCCAATGCGCAAGATTTTCGCCGCCCATGAGCGGTGAATCTGCGGATAGGCCTATGGCGCTCCCGAATTGCATCATAACGATGGTAATGGCGCAAGCAATTGCACTACCGGCAAAAACGACGCCCCATTCGAATCCATTATGTGTTGATATTTGTGTTTGTGTAACCATGATTTGCTCCCTATCGAATGCCGACAAAGGAAAGTATCGCCATAACAACAACGATTAAACCTACGAGGTAAATAACTTGATTCATTTTTTTAAAGCTCCTTAATTTTGTTTATAGAATGAGTAGTAGAATGATAATGACAGGAATAGGTATTCCAACGAGCCACATGAGTATTGCAGGCATTTTTTTAATCCTTTCACCTGTTAAAGTTAAACCGCTAACATGCTGATCTGAATAAAGTTCCCAAAAAAGTTAACTTTTTAATTTTTATGCGGGAAAGAAATATTTTTTGACATAATCCATGTAAATTGCTATTGTTGTTGAAATAAAAAAACAGGGATAAAATGCAAAATTTAAAAGCTTTTACTGATGCGGGCATTAGTTACCAAGGCATAGGCACCGGCGCTGCTATGATCGTGGATGAGGATGCCAACATAAAAGAGCTTCATCTCGTTAATTTTGGTGAGGGCTATAAGCGTAATGGCATTCATGAGCTCGAGCTTAAAATGCAAATTTTGGCGCTTACGGTCGCGCCAGAAAATTCGGTAAAAACAAGTTATTCCGATAGCGATAATGCCTTGGCTGCGGCATATCGCATCACTTACGAAAAGAGCAGAAAATTTTCGAACCGCGTTATGCGCCAAGAGCTTTTGTCTGCTTTTAAAAGACAGGGGCAAAGCGTGGAGTTTCACCACAAGCCGCGCGATAGTATGGGCATTAGTATGTGCGATGAATTCGCCAGAGTTGCGAAGGATTTACCGAAGGGGACATTGTCGTTGACAGTTCCCGAAGGGCTAGGCTTTAGAGAGCAGCTTGACTGGCTCGGTGAGCGCTGCATTTCTCTCAAGGCCGGATTTTTTCAAGATCACGCCTCTGAAACCCGCGCGACGGAAGGCCAATTGATACAAGAAACAGAAGGTATGCTGCGCAGAAAGCCCGAGCGTAGTCAGCCAGAGCGCAAAAATAGAGGCGGCAGTAAAGGCGGGTCGCGTCATAAGCCCAAAAGACACCGCCGATCATCGAAGCTATCTACCGAGGCGCTATACGAGCCGGTACTCGATTTTTAGAACTTCAACCTCTTCGGAGCCGTTATCTGTACGTACTTTAACGGTGTCACCAACTTCTGCCTTCATCAAAGCGCGCCCAACGGGGGAGAGCCAGTTGATCTTCCCTTGTCCGTTTTTCGGGTCAAAATCGGCCTCATCCACATCCACCAAATGCACGGTGATCTCGCTATCATCCTCGCGGATATAGGTGACATGTGCGCCAAAAAATACGCGTGAGACGTTTTGCTGCTCGATTGGGTCAACGACTTTCGTATTTTCGAGCTTTTTAATCAGATAGCGCATGCGGCGATCAATTTCGCGCAGGCGCTTTTTGTTGTAAATATAATCGCCATTCTCGCTACGATCGCCATTTCCCGCCGCCCAGCTTACGATTTCAGTAATTTTTGGTCGATCTATATGGCGCAAAAAATGCAGCTCATCCGAGAGCGCCTTAAAACCAATGGGTGTCATGTAATGGGTGGTGTCGGTCATGGGATTAAGTTTTACGTTTCCGCAAAACATCGCCATGGGCGGGGAAGTTTTCGTAGTCGGTGAGGGTGGTGACAGAGCCTTTTAGGGCTTCGAACCCTTCTTTTGTGACTTTGGAGAGCGATGTACGCTTTAAGAAATCCCACACAGACGTACAGGAGTACGTATGCGCCCAGCTGCCTGTCGGCAAGACATGGTTTACGCCGATGCCGTAATTTCCAAGGCTCGAGGGCGTGTATTCGCCGAGCAAAATTTCACCCGCGTGATTGATCTTCGATGCAATTTTGTCTGCATCTTTGACTTTCAAGTGCAAGTGCTCGGCGGCGTATTCATTGGCAAAGGCCAGCGAATCTTCAAGGCTTTCGGTCAGAATAATCCCGCCGTAATTCGCCATGACGCTGTGACAGATGGCGCGGTGGGGCTCGGGCAATTCATCAATGATGGCGGGTAAATTCTCGCGCACATAATTGGCGAGCGCTTCATCATGGGTGACGAGCAGCGCTGCGCTGTCCTCGCCATGTTCGGCCTCGTTTAAAACATCCCAGCAGGTGTTGTACGGGTCTGCGGTTTCATCGGCCAGAATGATGGATTCAGATGGGCCAG
>JBBKXC010000110.1:0-4120 GCA_037969275.1 Bdellovibrionales bacterium
AAAGCTTGCCGCCAGCGCCAAAAAATTCCGCAGCAGCGCCGCGCCGTTCTCGGTAAGAATGGATTCAGGGTGAAACTGCACGCCGTAGAGCGGATGGCTTTTATGCGAAAGCGCCATCAAAGTTCCCTCGCCCGCAGCGTGCGCAACTTGTTCTAATTCCTGAACGCCATCAATATTGGTCACCAGAGAATGATAGCGCCCCGCGCTCATCGGGTTAGGCAGCCCTTCGAATAGCCCGTTATCTTCATGCATAATCATGCTGGCTTTGCCGTGCATGGGCGTGCTGGCGCGCTCTGTTTTGCCACCATAGGCTTGGCCGATAATCTGATGACCAAGGCAAACGCCCAGCATTGGAATCTCCGCGCCAAGCCTGCGCACAAGCTCAAGGCAAATCCCGGCCTCATCGGGCGAGCAAGGGCCCGGCGATAAAATGATCGCCTGCGGGTTCATGGATATAATTTCGGGTATGGTTATACGGTCATTGCGCACAACAAAAATCGTATGCCCTTCGCGCTCTATGTAGCGCGCGAGATTGTGTACAAAGGAGTCGTAATTATCTATGACCAAAATCATGGCTGGAGCATAACCAAAAAGTGTTCAAACGCAAAGATTTTAAGCAAGCTTACGCAGCGGCGCTGCCTTTTGCGCTCCATTTTGCGTAAAGCTATTGAACAATCCGCGCGCCTTGGCGAGAGTTTCCTCATATTCATCATCTGGCTTGGATTCGGCAATAATACCGCCGCCGACGTTAAAGCTGGCGTGATTGCCCTCATAAACCAAGGTGCGGATCAGGATGCTACTATCCATCGCCCCGTCAAACCCGTTATAGGACATCGAGCCGCAATACGGCCCGCGGCGCGCAGCTTCAAGCTCCTCGATAATCTGCATCGCGCGAATTTTAGGCGCGCCTGTAATCGAGCCGCCCGGAAAACAGCCACGCAGTAAATCAATACCATCCAGCCCTTGGCGAATAATGCCCGAAATCGTCGAAACAAGGTGATGCACATGGGCAAATGTCTCGATCTCGCATAATTTGCGCACCTTGATGCTATCGGGCCTGCAGACCTTGGAGAGATCATTGCGCAGCAAATCAACGATCATAATATTTTCAGCGCGGTCTTTAGCGCTGTTTTCCAGCGTATTACGGTGGAATGCATCAATCACCGCATCCTCGGGCGTATGCGGGCGCGTGCCTTTGATCGGCTTGGTTTCGACAACGCCGTCCAGCACACTCAAAAAACGCTCGGGCGAAGCCGAGGAAATAACGACGTGACCCAAATTAAAATAGCTAGAAAACGGCGCAGGATTTACCTTGCGCATATTGAGATAATGCGAGAACGCATGGAAATTCGATGGCAAATCAGCGTCATATCGCTGGGACAAATTGGCCTGAAATATATCACCTGCGTGAATATAGTCGATGACTTTTTGTACGGAATTTTGGTAGCTCTCGCGCGTATGATCCGCGCGCCACGCTGGGTCGAATGCTTCATATGGCGGAATTGCAGGCTGCTGCGCCATCAGTTTTTCAAAGTGCTTTTGCTTAACCGCCGCTGCTTTCTTATCCATGGCATGCACAATCAATACGCCCTTCTCGCTCTCATGATCATAGGCAAACACCTGATCATAAATCCCCACTGCCATATCAGGCATATCAGGATTATCTACGGCAATGCGCGGTAAGCGCTCAAGGTTACGGGCAAGATCATAGCCGTAAAATCCGGCAGCCCCGCCTTGAAATGGCGGCAGAGAAGGATCGCGCAAAACCGATAACCTACGCTTGCGCAAGCGCTGCTGCACAATTTCAAACGGATTAACGTCCCGAAGGCGCTCTTGGCCCTGAAGACCGGTTAGGGTTACAACGCCGTTCTTGGCCTCAATCATTTCTACTGGCATAAAGGCAACATAGGAATAACGCGCATCCGGATGCGCTTCATCCGCGCTGTCCAACCATAAAGAATAAGGCATGGCGTAGAGCCGCGAGAATACATCTTTCGCGTTATAGTTTTTAAACTCCTGCGTAAAAATTGCCATTGATTGCTTCTCCTTAGCCATATATTCCATAATTAATGATTTGGAGTGTACACTATTTGCTTCGCCGCTGCCAAGTTTTATGTTTATAGCGCGCGCTACTTGAAAATAGAGGCTAAAAAGCCCGCTGTGCCTTCGCTCACCCAATTCCACTGGAATAAGTGGAAACGCTCCGGATCGGAATATAAGCCATACGCCTTTAAGAGGAGCAAATGTGCTACATATATCTCTAAAGTACGTCTGCCTGTGAACTTAAATGTCCACACAATAAAGGCCGGCAAGGCATTGGTAATATTTGGCAATTCAGCGCCAGAAAAACGATTGAGAATAAAATAAACAACGGCCATACCCAAACATAAAACCGAAAGCTGCTGGCCGCTAAGATATTCCAGCTGCATAGATTGCAAAATGATAAAACTCGCAAATGAGGCTATGGCGAAATAAGTAATCTGGCGTTTATATTCTTTGCTTAGATAACCCTCCGCATCTTGGCGGTAACGGCAAAGCGCGCCGAAAACAGTAAATAGGAAACCAATCGTACCGTATTCAAATGCTATGGCCGCAGGAAAATAGAGCATCATCAGAAGGAAAAACAGCCCCAAGAAAGGCTCACCGCCCCTGCGGCCCGCCCCCATCCACGCATCAATATAATAGCGCCCAACCATCAGCGTCAGCAGTATAGAGAGCGGGAAGAGATTTTCACCCGCCGCCATATTACCCAGCGCAATAATGGCCGCGCCCAGCAAAACTTTGAGCGAAATATCGCGCGTGCGGGCATAACCGATTAAAAAGAACCAGATCGGCACACAAAGCCGCCCCAGAATACGAAACCACGTTTCATCCGGATAAATATAAACCCCGATATGGTCAATCACCATCAAGAGAATGGCTATAGTTTTCAGAAGGTCATAGGATGTAAGGACAACTGGATATTGCCCTTTTTTCCAAGAAAAAACCAATCTTCCACCCAAAGAAAACTTTCGTTCTGTAAGGTCTGACAAAAACTAATCCTTTATATTTCTTATGGTTGCTTTATCATAAACAAAGGTTTTATTTTTCAAAAATACCAATCAGGAATTTATAACATGAAAATCAAACACGGTCTTGCGATCTTTATAGTCATCCTTCTGGAAGGCTACGTTGTCCTATCGTCCGAGCTTCTGGCCATTCGCCAGACGATCCCCTTTATCGGCAGCGGAACAGACACGGTTTCTATCATCATCGCTGCCGTGCTTATGCCACTGGCCTTTGGGTATCAGGCGGGTGGACGTTTTCGCCCCGGATTCAAGCATGGTAAATTTGTAAAAGTCCGCGACAAGCTTATTTTCAACATTCAGGTTTCGTCTGTTATTTTGATGCTCGGGCTTTCTTATCCGCTTTTGAACCTGTTTTTCCTCGGCCTAATGGAACTTGAGATCACGAACAGACTTACTCTTGTTACATTATATTCAGCCCTATTTCTTGTGACTCCCGTCTATCTTTTGGGGCAGACAATCCCTCTTTGCTCTAATTACTTCTCCAAACAGCGCCTATCACAAATTACGGGGCGCATCTTGTTTTTCTCCACAATGGGTTCATTCCTGGGCGCAGTATTCTCTACGCTCGTCCTGATGAGCACCATCGGCGTTCACTACACCGTTGCGATTATTTTCGTCATATTGTTTGGGCTTATTCTTCTGCTTAGCAAGAAAAAACTAAGCGAGCGGGTTATGTTCAGCGCTGCAGTGATGGTTATAGCGATCTATCTGAATTCCGGCTCTATGATGGAACAATACCGCGTTGTCGAGAATAACAAATACAACACGATTGCTGTCTATGAAGAAGAAAACGGCAACCGCCACCTTGTGATGAATAACAATGATTCCTCCATGTATAATGATGAAGGCCGCAAACACGACTATATCGAATTTATCGAGCGCGCCACAATCAATGGCATCCCGGACAATGGTACGCCGCGCGAGATTCTTGTCATTGGCGCGGGCGCTTTTACCTTTGGTATGGATGATGACACCAATCACTATGATTTCGTTGATATTGATTCATCCCTGCAAGCCATTGCCGAGAAATACATTCTCAAGCAAAAGCTCAA
>JBBKXC010000111.1:0-10965 GCA_037969275.1 Bdellovibrionales bacterium
TAGCGAAGGCGCTGAATAAGGCTATTGGTAGGGTCTCAGCCTTCCTGCTTTCTCATAGCGAAATATTCGCCCAGCAGTGATGTTTCCGAATATCCCTTTAACATGAAATCGGCTTTGGCCTTTACGGCTGGCCGTAGGAGGCGCGCATACTCATCATGCGGGATCTCGTAGATGCCGAATTGCTCGAGGTGGTCATTGACAAATTGTGTATCCAGCAGCGTAAAGCCGCCCTTCCAAAGTCTTGCGACCAAATGAATAAGACAGATTTTGCTGGCGTTGGCGCTTCTGCTAAACATGCTCTCGCCAAAAAACGCCGCGCCAATAGCAAGGCCGTAGAGACCGCCTTTCAGCGCGCCATCTTCCCAAAACTCGACGCTATGGGCGTGGCCGTCTTTATGTAGGGCAAGGAAGGCATTGGCGATTTGATCGTTAATCCATGTTTCGGGGCGAGCATCTGTATCTTCAGCGCAGCCCTTTATGACCTCTTCAAATGCGGTATCAATGCGAATTTCAATATTTACGCTCCGTAGCGTTTTGTTAATTTGTTTCTTAAGGGATCGCGGGATATGAATGTCTGTCAGTGAAAGCTGGCCGCGCATATCCGGGCATACCCAGTGGATATAGGGGCTGCCTGCATTATACGCCATGGGAAATAACCCTTGGCTATAGGCTTCTAGAAGTAGCTCATTTGTTAATACTAACTGCATAGCTTAATTTTATCACAAATTACGGAACAAAGTCTTGAAGGAAGGGTTGGTGAAAACGAACCCTAGATAAATATGAAAGGATATACCCATGACAAAAGAATTAAGCGGCAAGAAAATTGCTTTTCTAGCGACAGATGGATTTGAACAAATCGAACTTACGAAGCCTTGGGACGCTATAAAAAGCGCTGGCGCAGAGGTCGTGCTGGTGTCATTGGAATCAGGTAAAATCCAAGGATTTAACCACGCAGATAAGGGCGATGAATTCACTGTAGATGACACTATTGATAATGTTTCGGCTGAAGATTTCGATGGTTTGGTTCTGCCGGGTGGGGTGCATAACCCCGATGCATTGCGCGTTAATGAAAAAGCTGTTGATTTTGTGCGCGCGTTTTTTCAACAGAAGAAACCGGTCTCCGCAATTTGTCATGGCCCATGGACTTTAATTGAAGCCGATGTCTTGAAGGGGCGCAAGCTCACATCATGGCCGAGCGTTAAAACAGATATCATTAATGCGGGCGGTGAATGGGTCGACGAAGAAGTTGTTGTTGATAATGGCCTTACCACAAGTCGCAAACCCGATGATCTAGAGGCATTTTGCCGTAAATCTATCGAAGAATTTGCCGAGGGCAAATACCGCAAACAAGCGGCATAAACTTAGTTGAAAATAACGCGAATTGGCCGCGAAGAGGTTACTTCTTTTCGGCCAGTTTCTTTTCAAGCCAGTGGATCGTGTAATCCCCATTGATGAAATCAGGCTCATTGAGGATCCACAGATGCAGCGGCAGCGTTGTTTTAACGCCGTCGATCACTGTTTCTTTAATGGCGCGTTTCAGGCGCGCTATGCATTCGGCGCGGGTGCGGCCATAGACAATCAACTTGCCGATCATAGAATCGTAATAAGGCGGAATGGAATAGCCGCCGTAAATAGCGCTATCGAAACGAACGCCAAGGCCGCCCGGTGCGTGGAATTGCTTGATAAGACCGGGTGATGGGGTGAAGGTGTCGGGGTCTTCTGCATTGATGCGGATCTCGATAGCGTGGCCGCGTAGGCGAAACGGTTTTTTAAGCGCTTCGGCAGAAATAGGAAGTCCGGCGGCGACTTTAATTTGCTCGGCGATGAGGTCAATGCCGGTAATCATTTCAGTGACCGGGTGCTCGACCTGAATACGCGTATTCATTTCCATGAAATAAAACTCACCGTTTTCATAGAGAAACTCGATGGTTCCTGCGCCGAGATAACCCAGATCACCTACTGTTTTGGCAGCCAGTGTCCCGATTCTTTCGCGCAGCTCTTCGGTCATAACCGGAGACGGGCCTTCTTCGATCAATTTCTGATGGCGGCGCTGAATGGAGCAATCACGCTCGCCCAAATGGATGGAGTTGCCATGGCTGTCGGCAAAAACCTGAATCTCGATGTGGCGGGGTTTTTCAAGGAATTTTTCCATGTAAACCGTATCATCGCCGAAATTGGCCTTGGCCTCGCGGCGCGCTGTGTTGTAAGCCTCGACAAATTTATCGGCCTCGCGAATGATCTGCATACCCTTACCGCCACCGCCACTTGCGGCCTTAATGAGGACGGGAAAGCCCATCTCGATGGCTTGCTTGAGGCCATCCTCTGCGCTTTCTAGCGCGCCTTCAGAGCCGGGGACAACAGGCAGGCCAAGCGCCTTGACTGTTTTCTTGGCCATAACCTTATCGCCCATTTTTTCAATAAGATCGGCGGAGGGGCCGATAAAGGTAAAGCCGTGCTCGACGACCATGCGGGCAAATTGCGCGTTTTCGGACAAAAAGCCGTAGCCGGGGTGAATGGCATCCGCGCCAACCAATGAGGCTGCGCTTAGAATTGATGGGATATTGAGATAGCTGTCTTTGGAAGAGGGCGGGCCGATACAGACCGATTCATCGGCGAGGCGCACAGCCATAGAATTGGCATCGGCGGTTGAGTGCACAACCACGCTTTGAATATCCATTTCACGGCAAGCCCGAATAATGCGAAGGGCAATTTCACCGCGATTGGCTATGAGAATTTTTTTGAACATATGCGCCTTAAAAGCTTATTCGATAACCATTAACACATCGCCGAATTCGACAGGTTCGCCATCGGCGACCATAACATGTGTGACTGTGCCGGATTTTTCGGCCTTAATTGGGTTCATCACCTTCATGGCTTCGATAATCACAAGCGTATCACCAGCCTTCACTGTAGAGCCTTTAGAAGCGAAAGGCGGTGTGCCTGGTTCGCCTTGGAGGTAAACAGTGCCGACCATCGGAGACGTTACAGCGCCCGGATGGCTATGCGCGATTGTATCGGAGGTCATATTGGGCATACCCGGCGTGCCAGGGTCTGCGGACATATTGGCTGGCAAAGACGCCGAGTTGGGCGCGCCCGCTACAATCATGCCGCCTTTGCTGACGCGGATAGCTTTATCACCATCGGCAACTTCAATTTCGGTCAATCCTGTTTCTTCCAGAATTTTCGCGAGTTCCTTAATAGCATCGGAATCAATTTTCATAAGCTTCTTCTTGTCTGGTTTATGATTGTCATTTGATTACAAAACTTATGAGCAAAAGTCAAAGCCTGATGGCTTTTAGCTTTATAAAAGTTCTGCAAGCTTTTCGAGTGCTTCGGCATAACCCGCGGCTCCCTTACCATTTACATGAATTTGTGCCACTGGCTCAATATAGGAATGATGGCGGAAATTTTCTCTGGATTTAGGGTTGGAGAGGTGAATTTCGGCAATCGGCAAGCCAGTAAGTTTTAAGGCATCATGGATGGCAACGGAAGTGTGGGTGTAGCCCGCAGCATTAATGGCTATAGCTGCGTTTTTCTTGATCGCGCCTTGAATCCACTCGATAATCTCGCCCTCATGGTTGGATTGGCGAAAATCAACCTCGTAACCAAGGCCGCTAGCCGTTTCGCGGCATAGAACCTCAATATCGCCCAGGGTTTGGGAGCCATAAATCTCGGGCTCCCGCATGCCAAGCATATTCAGATTAGGCCCATTAATGATGAGAATGACCGGGCTCATGGCTATCCTTTGCTTCGGGCATTGTGCCGGGCGCTAAAACGGGAACATCAACGCGCAAATTTCCGGCTTCTTCGAAATGGAGTGTCAGAGGAATGCTCTGGCCAATTGTGAGGGGCGTGTGCAGACCCATCAGCATAATGTGATCGCCAGAGGGCTGGAGCTTCAAATTGCCGCCAGCGGGGATGGTAATGCCCGCATCGTCAATCTTGCGCATCTGCATGACATCGCCTTCCATGCTCATGCTGTGCAGCTCTACCATATCGGCGATATCGCTGCTCACGGAGAGGAGGTGGTCTTCTTGCTCAATGCCGCTCGTGCCAAAATCAATGCTCATGAAGGCAGCGCCATTTTTCTGGCCTTCAGCCGTAGCAAAAGCATAGGGGCTTGAGATGACGGGCGTTTTTTCCTGTGCGAGGGCTGGAAATGCGATCGCCATCAAGGCGCAAAGCGATAAAATAGGGCGAATCATGTGATTTTTCCTTTTAGGGGGTTGTTTGCGGCGTTGTTGCTGGAGCTTTTAGATTAACCGTTGCGGGCGGCGGCGTTTCGCCTCTTTGTAAGGCGCGGGCTTCAGCAAAAAGCTTGAGGAAATCTTCGACGCTGGGCATATCTTCATCGGCGATATAAAAGATGTCCGGCCCGATAAAAAAGGTCGGTGTCGCATAAACGCCAAGCTTTGTAGCGTGATCTAAATTGTTCATGACGAATTTCTTGCTTTCCTTGGAATTAAGGTCCTGCTCGAATTGTTCGGCCTCAATACCAAGCTCGCCAGCAATCTCGGCTATGCGCTCTTTGGAGTAATTTTGCCCTATAGTCATGAGGTAATGATGCGTGTCTTCAAGTTTACCCTGCTTCGCCGCGGCGTATAGGATATAAGCGGCGGATGAGGCATCGATATCTTCGGATAAAAGCGGGCGCGGCGCGTAGGCAATATGGCCGTCCTGCTTAATCGCTTCCATGATGACCGGATGTGTTTCGCGGCAATAGGTACAGCTATAATTAAGAAATTCGGTGACGTATAAATCGGCATCTTCCGGCCCGATCAGAAATTCCTGCGGCACATGCGTCAGGGAATGTCTGGCCGACCAGAGCCCATAAACATTATAGGCAAGGTATCCAGTCAGGAGAATCAGAAATGCGTAAAAAATCTTGAGTATCATAGCTTCTAAAATCGGTCAAAATGAACAAAAAGAAAAGAGGCTTTTTTAAAAAGCCTCTTTGTGTGGCGTATAACTTATGGCGCGGCCTATTTCTTGCGTGCGTCTGCTACGCTTTGAATAAGGGCTGCTTCACCAATATAGCCGGGAAACAAGGTGTCGCCAACGATAAAGGCAGGCGTTCCGCGGGCGCCGATATCTTGTCCAACCTGCACGCTTTTATTGATGCGCTCTTGCACTTCTTCGCTCTGGGCGTCTTTTTCCATTTGCGCGACATCAAGGCCGAGATCAGTTGCGAGCTTGCGTAGCTCTTCGACGTCGTATTGTCCCTGATGGTCAAAAAGCGCCGTATGGAATTCAAAGTATTTGCCCTGTTTATGTGCGGCTTCCGCCCATTGCGCCGCCGTCAAAGATGTTGGCCCCAATATTGGCATCTCCATAAAGACGACCTTCACATTAGGGTCTTTTTTCAAAAGCGCCTGAACATCAGGGAAGGCTTTTTTACAATAGCCGCAATTATAGTCGAAAAACTCAACCACAACGACATCGCCGTCTTTGTTACCGGTATAGGGCAGGTCTGCTGTCTTGAAATACTCGGCATATTCAGTGATTTTTGCCTTGGCCTGCTCGGCTTGCATGTTTTCTTGCTTATCGCGCAGCGCGGTCATTGCATCGGCGATCAGCTCTGGGTTTTCCATGAGGTATTCTTTGAAAACTGTGCGCATTTCTTCTTTTTGCGCATCGCTAAAGGAGGCGTCTTGCGCCTGCGCGCTTGCCAGCGTCAAAACCGAAAGGCTTGTTAGTAGTAGAGCCTTTGCTGATAAATGCCTGTAAAATTTGGTCATAATAATCTTTCTCTTTTCATTCCTTGATCTTAACCCATTCGCATGGAAGGGCTGTAAGGTTTCACTATACCCGAAAAATTCTTGCAAAAAGCCTTAATTTTCCAAATCCTCTTGATTGTCCGCATAAGAAATAATGTCTTGCGCCTTTATTGCCTCGCGTGATCCGGCGGGAAGGGTTTGTAAAGCGCCCTCAGCCTGACTTTTAGCATAATCGAATTTCCGTTGCAGCAGCGCCTCTTCGGCCAAATAGACTTTGGCAATATCCTCGCGGCCCATGCGGCCATAGGCGGTGGCCAAAAGGCGGTTGGAGCTTGCGGAGTTTTTCTCGTCTATCAAGGCGCGCTCAAGATTATCAATGGCGAGCTTTATATTGTCCTGCCCTCCCTTTGGATCCTCGAGCAGCGCATGGGCGTAGGACGCTCTAATAAGGGCGGAAGAGGGCAAAAGCTCGACCGCGCGGCGATAGGAGGGCAAAGCCTCGCTCACGCGGCTAAACTCGACCAACATTTGTCCTTTAAGCTCATGGAAATAGGGATTGCTCGGCTCAACTTCGAGCATCGCATTGATGCCGCTCAGTGCCTTGTCGATGTTGCTGTTGCGGTAATCGGCAATCGTTCTGGCGTATTGCGCAGGCATAGAATTGTCCTGATCATTATAAACCCATGGCACGCGGCCTGGGCTCGTAAAGCCTATCAGCTTGGCTTTCATGCGTGCGTGCTGCTCTGCCCAGTCTTGCGGCCAGCCTTTGTTGATGAAAGGGGAGGCAGCCCCCTTGCTTTGTGCGGCCTCGACGCGGGTATGGGTGAGTGGGTGCGTACGCACATATTCGCTTTGCTGGGAGCGTGGCAAAAGCTCCTCGGAAGATAGTTTTTCAAGGAAGGAAGCGAATCCAGCGGGATCCATCTGCGCTTTTTGCATGAAAGTTTGCGCGGCCTGATCGGCGGCGGATTCGTTGACACGGCTATTGGCTAGGAAGCGGCGCTGGGCCATGCTGGCACTGCCCGCCATAACGGCTGTGGCGGCTTGGGAGTTGCCTGATGCAATGGCGGCGCCAATCCCGAGAACCATGCCGAGGATGCTCTCAAATGAGGCGCGCTCGGCGGCGGCGAAGGTATTAATCAAATGGCCGCCGCTGATATGGCCGAGCTCATGGGCGAAAACGCCGATCAACTCGCCGGGATTATCGGTGCGCTCTATAAGGCCGGTAAAGAGGAAAATATTAGCGCCGCCCGCGACAAAGGCGTTGAGCTGCGGGCTTTGTACAAGAATAATATTGATGTTTTGGTGCGTAAGCCCCGCGGCCCGCAAAATCGGCGCTGTCCATTCTTTGATGATATTTTCAATCTCGGTATCGCGGATAATGATAGGGCCGTCTTGCGCGCGGGCTGGCAAGGGCTGGAAAGTCGCGGTCAATAGAGCCGCGATCAGGATGGTTCTAAAAATAACACCCGTGAATATAGACATTTGCGTCATAAGCTGCCTGCTGTAGTCAATTTGTTGCTATCATATCCTAGTTTCATAAGGCAAAATAGAGCGATGAGCATGGTTTATCAATGGATGGATGTTATTTGGTTGCCGCTGGGGCTTTTTATAGCCACAAAAGGGCAGCGCTGGCTGGTGTCCGCATTCTTTATAACCTGTATGATTATGATGCGCCTTCAAGTCGAGGTTATGCAGAGCATTAATTACCCCAATGGTTTTGCGGGTCTCTTGAGTTCCGGCGCGTTCGAGCGTGGTATGGTGACCTATAGCCTATTTTATGTGATTTATCTGATACTGGTATATTTCTCGCCAAATTCCAGAGGTGTAATCTTTTTTGCTGCTTCGATCAGTATTTTCTTTATGGCGTTCTTTATATCCTCTATGGTCATGCTATTGTAAAAACCATGTCCAGAAACAAAGCAAAAAGTAAGGTTCGCACCGCCAAAGGTCGCAAGAACTCCTCAACACGCTGGCTTCAACGCCAGCTGAACGATCCCTATATTGATAAGGCAGAAAAAGGCGGTTACCGCAGCCGCGCCGCGTTCAAGCTCAAAGAGATTGACGAGAAAATGGGCGGAATTCTTAAAAAAGACATGGTGGTTGTTGACCTTGGCGCAGCGCCGGGCGGATGGTGCCAAGTCGCCGCCGAAGCCGGATGCCGTAAGATTATCGCCATAGATCTTCTTGAAATTGATGAAATTGCAGGTGTGGATTTCGTCCAGATGGATTTTATGGATGATGAAGCGCCGGGTAAGCTCAAGGAAATGATTGGCGGGGACGGCCTGGTTGATATTGTGCTCTCCGATATGGCGCCCAATACCACAGGGCATAAGCAAACAGATCATTTGCGCATTATGGCGGTGGTTGAGGCCGGGTATTATTTCGCGCTCGAGGTGCTAAAGCCTGATGGCGTTTTTGTGGCGAAGGTGCTGCAAGGGGGCGCGCAAAATACGCTGCTGGCCGAAATGAAAAAGCATTTCAAGACGACCAAACACGTCAAACCCCCAGCCAGCCGTAAAGAAAGCTCGGAGCAATATGTTGTTGCCAGTGGGTTTAGGGGATAATTATTTTCGTGTGACGACGGTGTATTTCTTGCCCTTTATATTATAATACCGGGTAATAACGACGTCTTTGTTCTCATAGAGCTTTTTACCGCGATAGACGCGCTTTTTATCATCACCATCATTATCAATGATTTTCCCAAGCAGGTAACCCGTATGCTCTGCGGCGCTCTCTCTATTACTCTCCGATTTATCCTTATCGCGGCTTGCGGCATGGCCATAAGCAGCAAAGGCACTCACGCCCAAGGTCAGAGCGGCTAGAAAGAGGATTATTTTGGAGTGCGTATACATCATAAACAATATAGAGCGAATTTAATTCAAGTGAATGCCTTTTTGCGGCTGGCTCAGGCTTAGAGCATAGCGCAGCGGCATCTGGTTTTCGGAATAGCTCATCAAGGCAATAGTAAAGCGGCCCTTTCCATCGGGGAGCATGAACGGCTTAGTGCTCAGCCCATAATGCTCACTAATACCCATCAGCTTTTGCCAGCCTTCCAGCTCATCAAACCCGCTATAATAATCAATGAAATCGGAATCTTCTGCACTTAGCGGCAGGGTATAGTTATCGACGTCAAATTCATCCATATCGGCCATAGCTTCGGCCAGACCGGAGAAATGCCCGTTGATGAAATTGGTGACCTCCAGCGGGCTCATATTCTCGCTCTCGGCCTTTTCTTGCCAATTTGCGAAAACAAGCTTCGTCCAGCTATGCGCGTCCATTGTAAAGGGAAAGGCCATATGTGCTTCGGATGCGAGGGGCTCGCTCACGCCATTAATAATGATGGTCGAAAAATGCTCGGCTATATCGGCAAATGCCTTATCCAGATAAACGAGCAAACGTTCCGGCTCGTCTATTTTTTTTACTGTGTCTGCGGCTGCTTTAAAATCCATATTTTCCTCGCTAAAGAATTATTTTTACAAAATATTTCCATAAAAGTCAAGATTTGACTTTACATTGGCGCAAATTCCCGTATAACTCGCTTGCAAATTAAAGCTCAGCCATAACGAGAAGAATTTGCGACATGACAAAGATCAAAACCCCCGCATCCATCCCAGAAGCTCTTACCTTTGACGACGTGCTCTTAGTGCCCGGCGCTTCGGAAGTTCAACCTGCTGATGTTGATACCTCAACTTATCTGACGCGCGAGATTAAATTAAATATACCGCTCCTTTCTGCTGCGATGGACACAGTGACAGAATACGAGATGGCGATTGCGATGGCGCAAAATGGCGGCCTTGGTATTTTGCACCGTAATATGGACATCGAACAGCAAGTGCGCCAAGTGCGCATGGTGAAGCGCTTTGAATCAGGTATGATTGTTGATCCGATCACCATTCGCCCAGATGCAAGTTTAGAAGAGGCCTTAGCACTCATGGAGCGCCACGGCATTTCCGGTATTCCGGTGACAGAAAACTCCGGCAAGCTGGTCGGTATCCTGACCAACCGCGATGTACGCTTTGCTGATAACACGGCCATTCCTGTGCGTGAATTGATGACTTCAGAGAATATCGTCAAGGTTTATAACACCGTTGATAAGGATGAGGCGCGCAAGCTTTTGCACAAATACCGCATTGAAAAGCTGCTGGTTGTGGATGATGCCGAGCGCTGCATTGGCCTTGTTACGGTCAAAGATATCGAAAAATCCAAGCTGCACCCACATTCTACTAAGGATAGCCAAGGACGCCTTCGTGTTGGCGCGGCGGTAGGAACGGGCGATAAAAACGGCGTTGAGCGCGCAGAAGCCATGATGGCCGCTGGTCTTGATGTTGTTGTTGTTGATACGGCGCATGGTCATTCCAGAGCGGTTTTGGACACTGTGGCCAATATTCGCAAATTAAAAGGCTCTACGATGCAAATTTTGGCGGGCAATGTGGCCACGGCCGCCGCCGCCGAGGCGCTTGTTGAAGCGGGCGCGGACGCCGTTAAGGTTGGCATTGGCCCGGGCTCGATATGTACAACCCGCGTTGTGGCCGGTGTTGGCGTTCCGCAATTAACGGCGATTATGAATGTGGCGCAATATTGCGCGAAGAAGAAAATCCCCGTTATTGCCGATGGCGGAATTAAATATTCGGGTGATTTGGCCAAGGCAATAGCCGCAGGAGCCGATGTTGCGATGATGGGTTCTATGTTTGCAGGAACAGATGCAGCCCCCGGCGAGGTAATTTTGTATCAAGGCCGCTCTTATAAATCTTACCGCGGCATGGGCTCGGTAGGCGCAATGGTCAAGGGCTCGGCTGATCGTTATTTCCAAGCTGGAACAACCCAATCGAATAAGCTCGTTCCCGAAGGTATTGAAGGGCGCGTGCCTTTTAAAGGCCCGATAGGCGGTGTAATTCACCAGATGGTTGGCGGGTTGAAGGCCGCGATGGGCTATACGGGTTCTCCCACTATTCAGGACATGAAAGAAAAGACCGAATTTATCCGTATGACAGGCGCTGGGTATAAGGAATCGCATGTGCATGATGTGACGATAACGCGTGAAGCACCGAATTATAAGGTCGAGAGCTAATTAAGCCTTTGAAATACTGTTAAAAAAAATATTTTACGGACCCCCTTGATATATTCTAAAAAGAGAGCATATTAAGAACCGTTTTGTGCGGAATCGTTTCGCACATAATTTTTCTAAGAGGAAATAAATAATGAAAAAATATTTGATGATTGCTGCTGCTGGTCTTTTGGTTGCTGC
>JBBKXC010000112.1:0-2604 GCA_037969275.1 Bdellovibrionales bacterium
TCGAATTTTTCGATAACATCATAGCCGTGGTTAATCATCAGCTTTTCAAAGAACGCGGCATTTTTTGTTTCTGGACGAGACAGTTTTTCGCGCAAATCATCGCTTTTTGGTAAGACCTCGGTCAGGTAGAGGTCACATGGAATATTGTGATCGCCGATGGCTTCAATGGCTTCGCGTAAAACGTAATGGGCGGCGATATTGTTTCCAGTGAACAAGACGAGCTTATGGCTGTTGCTTTGCCCTTGTGCTTGTGGGTCAGCATCATCTAGCGCAGATGTCGAGAACGCATTGGTAACGCGCGCCCAATTGGCGCTCGTCGATAATCCGTTTTTTAGTCCCTGTTCTTTTTTAATAGCATCAAGTGCCATTATTTTTCCTTAATTATTACGCAGTTATTAAGTTTAATTTGCGGCAGTTTTTTTATTGGCACCCGGTATCTTTATGGCCACGGTTTCCCAGGCGATGTTGAACAAAATTCTAAAGCCGTCTGCAAACTCTTTATTATCCAGAATGCGAATGACGACATCATCCTCTTTAAAGGTCAAAAATGCAAGCTTATTTTCATAAGCATAGATGGATTGCTGGTTAAATAACTCTTTAGGAAACCAGCGGTATTCGGCAAAAGCACTACTGATAAGGCTTGTTGAGCCCTCTTCGGCAGTAATGCGGAAATCTATTTTATCGCCCAATGAGCGCATGCGATCGGAGTGCATAGTAAACCAATCCTCGCCAAGCCATTTAACCCAGTTACTTGGGCGGGCGTTATGCAGACATATTGTCCCGCCGCTGGCCTTGGCTGTATTGTAGAGATCGTGCATGAATTCTTTAAAACCATCCGAGCCACGCAGCGTTTTTACCTCGTCAGTTTTCTTACGCAATCCATTAGCGCCAAGAAACTCGATGTCATTTTCGTAAAATGCATTCTCGATTTTGGTTAGAGTCTGGGAATTGGGGTGATTTGTGCCATTTTCAATACGCGCAATACCTGTTTGCGACAAGCCGGCGCGTTCGGCCAGGTCGGACTGACTCCATCCTAAAAGCGCGCGGGCAGCCCTGATTTGTTCCAGTGTAGGCATGTAAAATCCTATTCGACTAAATTATTCTTATTTGTCGTATTTCTATAGACCATCTGAAAGGGGGTTGTCTAGTGGAAAATTAGTGTGGTGTCATAAAAAAACACAATTATTACTTAAATAATGTATTTTTGTGTTGACAGGCGGATGCCATCTATCTTATAAAATGCACAGGAAGACATAAATTATACATAAGTTTAGTTTGTCGTCTTTCGATGAATCCCCACACACGTAAACCTGAAGCCGGCTTTTCCCCAAGCCGGCTTTTCTTTTTGCGCCTTTATGACAGCGGAGTTTCTTGCTAAGCTAGGGGTGTGTTTAAATAAAGATCGGTGAAGCCCATGGATAATAAAGACGCCCCCGTCAGCAATAAGCCTCATAAAAGAGATATCAGAGCGGCGCGCAATCCGGCAAAGACGCTCGACCCCACCACGGGTAAATTGATAGGCATATTTATATTTGCGCTGGGCTTTGCGGCTATTATTGCGGTGGCTTGGCTGGGCTATCAGAAATTTGCTCGCAATGAGACGAGCACTCAGGGCGAGGCATATGTTGAGGCAGGTCTAGCGCCTCTCACCGAACAGGAGCCCGAGGTTGATATTAATACTTTGAAGCTGCACAAAATCGGCGGCATTGAGAGTATTGAAGGGGAGTGGCGCATGACCTATGGCATTAAGTCGGCCACGATGACCATGGATAAAGCCGGAAAGTTCGCCATTGTCGTTTATATGAACGAGGAAGGCTATGAGCGCCGTATGCAATTTGGCAACGCCAGCTATGATGATGAAAGCGGTTTGCTGTCTTTGGTGTCCTCTTATGATCCGATGCCGGAAATTAACGGCGTACGGATAAGAGGTTTGACGATGCGTGACTTTAAAATTGTGCCTTTAACAGACCCAAAAACGGGCAATATCTATTGGACGTCAAGAAGCGGCGAAAACCTATCGCAGCATGTTCACCCGCTTTTCGGCCTTATGGGGCGGCCAGAGAGTTTTATTGTCTGGAAGAAGCAATAAGCGCTGCAATAATGCAATTGCACTAATAGCTAAACGAACACGTGCGCGAAAGAGCAAAGGATGCCTGAATTACCCGAGGTCGAGATTATACGCCAAGAGCTTGAGCCTGCGCTGCATAATTGCTCGATCATAAAATGCACATTGAACTCCCCCGCACTACGCTATCCCTTTTCGCCGGATTTCGCCGCCACATTGCAAGGCGCGAAAATTACCGCGACTGGGCGGCGCGGAAAATACCTTCAAATATCACTAGATAATGATTATGCGCTGGTTTGGCATCTCGGCATGTCGGGGCGGGTTAAAATTTTTGCGCTCGAAAACCTCTATACACCCGAAAAGCACGACCATGTGCATCTGGCGCTCTCTGGCGGCGGGCAGGTCGTTTATAATGATGCGCGCCGTTTTGGCTTTATGAGCTTGCACAGAACAGATGCGCTTGCGCAGTGTCCGCCTTTTGGCGCGATGGGGCCAGAGCCTTTGGGCAATCACTTTAGCGGCACGGCCCTTCATAACGC
>JBBKXC010000113.1:0-3228 GCA_037969275.1 Bdellovibrionales bacterium
AGCGTTTCGCGGTTATAGCGCTTGCCGTTGCAGGCCTCGCAGGTCACATAGACATCGGGCAAAAAGTGCATCTCGATCTTGATAACGCCATCACCAGAGCATGTCTGGCAGCGCCCGCCCTTGACGTTAAAGCTGAAACGACCAGCGTTATAGCCGCGCGCCTTTGATTCCGGCAAGCCAGCGAACCATTCGCGGATCGGCGTGAATGCGCCTGTATAAGTTGCAGGGTTAGAGCGCGGCGTTCTGCCGATTGGGCTTTGGTCGATGTCGATAACCTTGTCACATAGCTCGAGCCCTTTGATCTCTTTATAAGGCAGGGGAATCTCGGAGGATTTCATCAGGGCTCTAGAGGCGGCGCGGTAGAGCGTGTCAATCGTAAAGGTCGATTTCCCCGAGCCCGAAACGCCCGTCACGCAGGTAAAGGTCCCGAGCGGGATTTTGCCCGATACATTTTGGAGATTGTTACCAGTAGCACCAATAACCTCTATGAATTGGCCTTTTTTGCCTTTGCGTCGTTCGGCTGGAATGGCAATCTCGCGCGTGCCGTTCATGTAATCAGCCGTTATGGAGCCTTTGGTTTTAAAGACTTCTTCGGGCGTGCCTTGGGCGACAATTTTCCCGCCATGCACTCCGGCGCCTGGGCCCATATCAATGAGATGATCGGCGGCGCGGATGGCGTCCTCGTCATGTTCGACCACTATAACGGTATTACCCAAATCGCGCAGACGGTTAAGGGTTATCAGCAAGCGGTTATTGTCGCGCTGATGTAAGCCGATGGACGGTTCGTCCAGCACATAAAGCACGCCTGTCAGGCCAGAGCCAATTTGGCTAGCCAAGCGGATGCGCTGGCTTTCGCCGCCCGAGAGCGTGCCGGACGCTCTGGATAGCGTGAGGTAATCAAGGCCGACATTACGTAAGAAGGTCAGGCGCTCGCAAATTTCCTTGAGAATTTTCTCGGCGATTTGTTTTTGTTGGTTGGTGAGGCTATCCAATGTGTCAAACCAGCTCCACGCGTCTTCAATGCTTTTCTCGCTAATCTGACCGATATGCAGGCCGCCGATTTTTACGGCCAGCGATTCCGGCTTTAAGCGGTAGCCATTACAAGATTCGCAGTGCGTGGAAGATTGGTAGCGCTGCAATTCCTCACGCGCTGAATTAGAATCTGTTTCGATCAAGCGGCGCTCAAGAGATGGGATAACGCCTTCGAAAGGCTTGTTGGATTTCCACGTGCTTTCGGTCTTGGTGTTATAGGTGATCGCGACACTTTCCTTACCTGAGCCATACAGGATAATTTCCTGATGCTCGCGCTTAAGCTTTGACCACGCGACATCGGTTTTGATGCCGTAATGATTGGCCACAGCCTCCAAAGCTTGCATATAAAAAGGAGCAAAGCCTTTTGACCATGGCTCTATCGCACCTTTTTTGATGGATTTGGTATCATCTGGGATGACCAGAGCCTCATCCATATACATTTTCTGCCCAAGCCCATCGCAATGCGGACACGCGCCATGCGGAGAGTTGAAGGAAAACAGGCGCGGCTCGATCTCTGCAATCGTAAAGCCCGAGACAGGGCAGGCAAATTTTTCGGAGTATATCTGCTGCTCACCGCTATCGGCGTTCTCGGTCATCAAAAGACCATCGGCAAGGCGCAGCGCAGTTTCAACGGAATCAGCGAGGCGGTTGCCAAGATCTTCGCGTACAACAAGGCGATCAACTACAACCTCAATGTCATGCTTATATTTCTTATCAAGTTCAGGGATGTCCTCGATCTCATAGAGCGTGCCATCGACTTTGACGCGCTGGAAACCCTTGGCGCGCAGTTCCTTGAATTCCTTTTTGTATTCGCCCTTACGGCCTCTGGCGATAGGAGCCATAATATAGAGCTTTGTGCCTTCGCCCATGGCCGCGATGCGGTCGACAATCTCCGAGGCGCTTTGGCTCTCGATAGGAAGGCCGGTAGCCGGAGAGTAGGGCACGCCCACGCGCGCAAATAAAAGCCGCATATAATCGTAAATTTCGGTGACGGTACCAACCGTGGAGCGCGGGTTTTTGCTGGTTGTTTTTTGCTCGATGGAGATGGCAGGGGAAAGCCCTTCTATACTGTCCACATCGGGCTTTTGCATCATCTCGAGGAATTGGCGGGCATAGGCGCTTAAGCTCTCGACATAGCGGCGCTGGCCTTCGGCGTAAATCGTATCAAAAGCGAGTGAGGATTTGCCAGAGCCCGAAAGCCCCGTAATCACAATAAGCTTATCGCGCGGCATATCCACGTTGATGTCTTTTAGATTATGTTCGCGCGCACCACGTACGCTTATCTCGGTCAGCATAAAGAGTTATATGGAGCAGTGACCCCGTGTTGTCCAATAAAATTATTAGCCTGTAATGAGTTGTGCAAAATTATTTTGACATAATTATATGTGTTTTGGTATTCTTGCTGATGCTCAATGGCCACTATGTGAAAGTCGCTTTACCCAATCCTGAGGATTATCCAGATCCTTTTGCTACGCCATGGAAATCAAACAGATCACGGAGGTATAATTGCTATGATTTTGCGATTAATTATGCAGGGAATTATTCCCAGCCCGGTGATTACGGTCAGGGGCGTTTGAGCCGCCAATTTTTAGCCCAAGCCTCCCACGCATGGAAAAATATCGTCGCCGCCCCCGCCGCGCCAAAATGGCTGAAACCTCGCGCCCGCAGTGTTTTCAATCAGACCGTCAAGGGCGCTGTATCTGATGGCCTAATCCCAGTGCGCGAACCTTGTAGCAGCAAAGGGTTTCGCTTGGTTTCGCTGCAGTTTATTTTATCACCGGGGGAAATCGGTCACCATTGGGCGCGTTATAATAACAATGGTCGCCTTACGGATAAAAATGGGAATGCCTCTATAAGAAACGTGGAAGATGCTGACGGCTTCCCGGTTTTGTTTCCGCATGAAAGCTTTAAGCCTGATGAGAGATCGCTTAAAAGATTTGATTGTCATTATATGTTTGGAGGCTATTTCCTCAGCCCTGCAAAATTTGAGGATTTAGGCGCATTGCCTTTTGATAACGAGCCTATACCTTTGGTTTCAATAGCTTGATCTACGCGCTCACACGCTTTGACGGAATTTCAGTTATAAGAAAATTATATTCAAGTCGCAGACCTTGCCATGGGCTTGCGGCGAATTAATATCTTTGTGCAAATGTTTTTAATTTGATCACAATTTATAAATAAGGATCCCACAATGTA
>JBBKXC010000114.1:0-2868 GCA_037969275.1 Bdellovibrionales bacterium
TTATTCTTAATACAAATCATTATAGAATGGCATTGGAGCATTTGTGCTGCGTTGCAGGCATGTATCCGAATTGACTCTGCCACATAAATGCTAATAATTGGCTTAATCATAAATAATTCTAAATTAATAAATGTACTTAAACGGGAAGAGTAAAATATGTCCAAAGCTCCAATAATGAAAGATGAAGAGAAAATCGCGCTGGAACTCGGCACGGTTGGATTTGAGGGCGATTTTGCCAATGGCGAGGCGCATAAGGGCTGGGCTGATTTACGCACACTTTCCGCAAGCGGCGGTTTGAAAGAAAACGAGCAAAGATTTTTAGACAATGAGGTCGAGCAGCTCTGCGCCATGATCGATGATTGGGCGCTTTGGAACAGCGATACTAAAATGCTCTCCGATGAGATCATGGGCTTTATGAAGGAAAAGGGCTTTTTTGGTCTTGGGATTCCAGAAAGCTATGGCGGTAAAGAGTTTTCGGAAGAGGCGCATGCCGCCATTATCCAAAAACTGGCAAGCCGCAGTTTTGCAGCCGCCATTCCTGTGCTGGTTATTAATTCTTTGGGGCCAGGCAAGTTGGTGCTTGAATACGGGACTCAGGAGCAAAAAGACGAAATTTTGCCTCTCATTTCCTCTGGGCATTACATCACCTGCTTTGGCGCGACCGAACCTGTGGCGGGGTCTGATTTGTTTGGCGGTATGGCGACAACCGGTATTCTCAAAAAAGATGAAAAGGGCGAGTTATTTATTCACATCGAAAAGGCCGATAAGCGCTATATCACATTGGCGCCGATCGCCAATTTGCTCGGCATGGCTTATATTCTCAAAGATCCGGATGATTTGTTGAAGACGGGTAACGAGAATATCGGCATGACATTCTCACTTGTGCCGCGCGAGACTAAAGGGCTTGTGGCCGATGTTCGCCTTTCGCCCAATGATATACCGTTTCCGAACGGCGTTATTCAGGGCAGCTTTGATATCCCTGCAACGGGTATTATCGGCGGCATTGAGGCGGCCGGTAAGGGGCAGCTTTACCTACAGGAATGCCTCGCGATTGGACGCGGAATTTCTTTGCCGAATGCATCTGCGGCTGCGCTGAAAAAAGCGGTCTTTACGACAGGGGCTTTTGTTGGCTCGCGCGTGCAATTTGGCCGTACGATTAAGGATATGGAGGGGCTAGAAACACCCTTGGCGAAAATAGCGGGCTTTGCTTATCTCTCGAGCGCAGTGTGTAAGATCAGCGCTAAAACTGTTGATCAGGGCGGAATGCCTTCTGTTTCTGCAGGTATTGCCAAGAATTTGATTGTCAAAATGATGGAAGAGGGCTTGAACGATGCGCAGCGCGTTTTGTGCGGTAAAGGCGTTATGAGCGGGCCTTCTAATCCGATTAACCGTGATATGCGCGCTATCTCCGTGGCGCATGCTGTGGAGGGGGCTTATTACCTCAATGAATGGGTGATTGGCTTACAAGGGCTTATGCGCACACATAAACATGCCCGCCACATTGTCGGCGCGATGCAAGAAGGCAATTGGGGTAAGCTTGCCAAGCATGCGCTCCCAATGGCCGCCAATACAGGCTACAACTATGTGAAAACCGCGCTGCCGAGCATGACGCATCTGGGCGTAGGCTATCAAACCGATGAAAAAACGCGCCATTATTACCGCCACATCAACCGCATGAGCACGGCGTATAACATGGCCGGAAGCATTGCGATTATTCATCACAAAGATAAGCTGGTCGGGCGCGGCAATACACTTAAGCGCTTAGGCGATGTGATGTCATATAATTACATGGCCGCTTGCGCCTTGAGCGAGTTTGAAACCAAAGGTCGCCCCGATGATGAGCGCGATTTGCTGGACTGGTCTGTGCAATATTGTCTGCATAAAGCCGAAGAGGCTTTTGATGATTTCCTGACCAATTACCCGCAGAAAAAGATGAAATATGATGTTATCGAAGGCGTGACGGATAAATCAGGCAAAAAGAGCGTATTGATGAGCGAGTTTATGCGCGCCTCCATCTTCCCGTTCTATCAAATCCGTCCGCGGAGCTGGAAGCCGAATGATGTTCTTGAGCACCGCATTGCGGCCTCGATCACGCGCCCTGGCGTTGTGCGTGATAAGCTCACTAGCGGCATATATGTCCCGAGCGATCCGGCAACTGAAACCATGGCAGCATTGAATGACGCGCTGGTGAAATGGACGGCGACCAATGAAATTCTCATTCAGGCCAGAAAAGAAAAGCGCAAAGAGTTTACCCCTGAGGAGCAGGAAATCATCCGTGTTGGCCGCGCAGCTCAGGCTAAGGTCGTCGCCGTGGACGAGTTCGAGATGGATGCCAAAACATTGCACCGCTCGGCGCTTGAGCACTAAGCTTCTCGCTTGCTTTTTGGCGCACAACGCAGCATGATGCGCGAACATGGATGAAGACGAAATAAAAGAAATAGCCGGAAAAACCTCGACCGAAATGGCCGTGGAGGATCAGGTGAATGGTGGACGTACGTTAGGCCAGCGTTTGCGCGGCTATTTTCTTGCAGGTATTCTTGTCGCGGCCCCCATCAGCATTACGCTCTATCTGACCTATATATTCTTGAATTTTATTGATAGTAGCGTTGCTAAAATCTTACCCAAGGAATCATATGAAGGGGTTTATGGCGGGACAACCATACCCGGCCTAGGGATTTTAGTCGCCGCCGCGTTTTTCATTGTCGTTGGCTGGTTGGCCACCAATGTTCTTGGCCGTCTGCTGATCCGAATTTCCGAGTATATCGTCAATAAAATGCCGATTATCCGCACAATTTACGGCGCGACCAAGCAAATATTCGAAACCGTGATGGCGTCCAAATCCTCGGCCTTTCGTGATGTGGTTATGTT
>JBBKXC010000115.1:0-8047 GCA_037969275.1 Bdellovibrionales bacterium
CGGTTATCGGCGGGGACAATTTCTCCGGCTTGGGCGCGTCTCCATGAGGCGTCGCTTTCGGCGCGCTGAATGGATTTGGAGCGGCAATAATAGAGAGACTTCACGCCCTTCTGCCATGCTTCCCAATGGATGCGGTGCAGATCGGCCTTGTGCACATTGGCCGGTAAGAACACGTTCAAGGACTGCGCCTGACAAACGAACGGTGTACGGTCGCCCGCATGTTCGATCAACCAGCGTTGATCAATTTCAAAGGCTGTTTTGAAAACATCTTTTTCTTCTTGGGAGAGGAAATCCAAATGCTGAACTGAGCCTTCATTGGTGAAGATTGAGCTCCAGATATCTTCTGTGTTATTGCCCGTAGTTTCGAGCAATTCAGCCAGATATTTATTTTTGACCGGAAACGAGCCGGAGAGCGTTTTATGCGTGAAGGCATTGGCCGCATTTGGCTCGATACCAGGGCTTGCTCCGCCGCAAATGATAGAGATCGACGCCGTAGGCGCAATCGCCATCTTATTGGAGAAACGCTCCATGATACCGTAATCGGCGGCATCCGGACACGCGCCGCGCTCATGCGCCAATTTAATGGACGCATCATCGGCTTGGCGTTTGATGTGTTGGAATATACGGCGGTTCCAGACTTTCGCCATGACGCCTTCCATCGGTATCATTTTAGATTGCAGGAATGAGTGCCAGCCCATAACGCCAAGACCAACGGAGCGCTCGCGCATCGCCGCATATTTGGCGCGCGCCATAGAATCCGGCGCTTTGGATATGAAATCAGAGAGTACATTGTCAAGGAATCGCATGATGTCCTCAATAATGGTTGGGTGATCTTTCCATTCCTCGAATTTCTCGATATTGAGCGAGGACAGACAGCACACGGCCGTACGGTCATTACCTAGATGATCCTTACCGGTCGGCAATGTGATCTCGGAGCAAAGATTGGACATCTTCACAGACAGACCCGCCATTTTGTGGTGGTCAGGGATCTGGTCATTCACGTGGTCGATATAGATGATGTATGGTTCGCCCGTTTCGATACGCGCTGTCAGCAGTCTGATCCAAAGATCACGCGCGCTCACCTTATCAACAACATGGTTGTCTTTCGGGGATTTAAGCGCCCATTCTTCGTCATTTTCAACAGCTTGCATAAATTTGTTATTCACCAGAACGCCATGGTGCAGATTAAGCGCCTTACGGTTCGGATCGCCGCCAGTCGGGCGTCTGATCTCGATAAATTCGGCAATTTCAGGGTGCCAGATCGGCAGATAGATCGCAGCAGAGCCGCGGCGAAGCGAGCCTTGGGAGATCGCCAATGTAAGAGAATCCATCACGCGGATGAAAGGGACAATACCGGATGTTTTGCCGTTACGGCCGACTTTTTCGCCAATAGAGCGGACATTACCCCAGTAGGAGCCAATACCGCCGCCAAGTGAAGCGAGCCAGACATTTTCATTCCAAAGAGACACAATTTCTTCAAGGCTGTCATTGGTTTCATTGAGGAAACAAGAGATCGGCAGACCGCGCGATGTACCGCCATTCGACAGAATCGGTGTCGAGGGCATGAACCATAGCTTGGACATATAATCATAAAGGCGCTGCGCATGATCCGAATCATCGCCGTAATACATGGCGACGCGCGCCAACAAATCCTGATAGGATTCTTCGGGCATCAAGTAGCGATCAGTCAACGTCGCCTTACCGAATACGGTTAAATTCTCGTCTCTAGAACGATCGATTTGAACGCGGTTTCCCCGCTCCATTTGCGCGACGTCAAACATGAGTTAAACTCCTAATTTCTTTTATTGAACTTAAAGTCCAAGATGATTTTGTGAGGCGGGTAGAAGCAAGAAACATACTACCCATAGCGTTTAAGCATCTTAAAAATACTAGATGTCGTAGGTAACTGCAAGATGAATTTATTCCTATAAACGCGTTATACACTCCTAAGTGCTTTGTTTTTCAAGGCAAAAACTTAGATATCCATTTTAACAACAACTTGTAAATTGTAATATTATTCCACTCCTATGGGAAATACAGAGGACGTAACACAACATATAGTAGGGTGATTTATGCGCTTAAGGCGGCAGGGATTACGGCATGAGCAGGGTGATTCTATAGGGATATCAAAGCCTTATAAATGCGATTCTTTTTTCGAATCAAAAAATTAAAAAGTAACCCCCCTCGCCGCCATCGCGAATACATCTATATAAATAAGCATGAAAGATAAAAATATGCGTAGAATATTGCTGGCAACCGCGGCTATAGCCGTTTTAGGAACAGGAGTGAGCGTTATGGCGCAATCAAAAGAAATGAAAAACGAAACCACCACCGGTATGGATGCCTCACATCTGAGCGATAAACAGAAATATGTATCTTTGCATGACGGCACCGAGCCACCCTTTCAAAATGAATATTGGGATAATCACGAGGCAGGGATCTATGTTGATCGCATTTCCGGCGAGCCGCTTTTCTCTTCTACTGATAAATTCGATAGTGGCACGGGCTGGCCGAGCTTTACCAAGCCGATCAATCCCGAGCTGGTGGAGCAATTCCAAGACGACACTATGGGCATGACCCGTACCGAAGTGCGTTCGATCAAGGCCGATGCGCATTTGGGTCATTTATTCGATGATGGCCCTGTGGAGAGCGGCGGCAAGCGTTATTGCATTAATTCGGCCAGCTTGAAATTCATTCCAGTTGCTGAATTGGATAAAGAGGGCTACGGCCAGTTCTTGACCTTGTTCGATACCGAGGAATAAGAATAGACGCTATAAATCTTAGCGCAAATGATCCGGCACAGGCGGAAGGTCTGCAAAGCTATAAGGATGATGACCATCCAGCAATGGCTTGTTCACGGGCATCATCGCCTCGCCGTCATAGATTTTTGTGACGCGCCAACCCTCATCGCCCCAATTCTTGACGGCTTCGAGGATGTCACAATTTCCAGGCGTCGGCAGATCCGCATTCATTGATAGATCGCCCATAGCGCGGACAAATTCGCGGTAAACAATGCCGTGGCAAACCACCAGCATATCATCATCCCCAGACGCATCCACGCGTCGCATCGTGCCGTCCATGAAGCTCTGTACCGCTAGGTATATATCTTTGGAAGAATCGCCCAGCAAATTGCGCGTAACGAATTTATCATTCTCATACATCTGCTCGGACATACGGCCAAATTGCGCCGAAATGCGCCAATCAACAGGGCCAGTGCCTTTTTGCATCAACTGCGTCGCGCCTGCGAAGCGCTCCACGAGGCGCGGATCAAGATGAATTTTCGGCTCTCCCGCCAAACCTTTTTTGTGCATACCATGCACAATACCGCTCAGCGTTTCTTGCGTGCGTTGATAAGCGCTCAGGAACACATAAGGCCAATGCGCCGTCCCGTCTTTCTCGTAATAACTTTCCAGAAATTTTCCAGCAGCAATCGCTTGATTCCAACCGGTATCGGTTAGACCGACCTTGCTGTCACCCTTATCTATATAAGCCCGTTCGTTAACATTGCCTTCGGACTGGCCGTGTCTAATGATTAATAATCGCATGCATTATGCTTAATGACTTTTAAAGCCGCCGTCAAACTTTGCTTAAAAAATTCGCTCGCGCTGCTATGGCCTTTCCTTTATATAAGGAGATATGAGCAAAACCCTTCTGAAAGCCTATGACAGCTATTGCGCGCAGAATGCGCTTCGCGCTTCCGAGCCGCGCCGTTATGTGCTGGAGATTATCGGTAAGGCGAACAAGCCGCTCACCGCCTATGAAATTCTGGATGCACTTGGCGCACATATCAAAAGCCCGAAACCTCCAACCGTCTACCGCGCGCTCGACTCCTTAAGCGAGCATGGCTTTGTTCACCGTATCGAGAGCCTAAGCGCCTATATCGCCTGCGATGAAAACCACCGCCACCAAGGCTCGCAATTCATGATCTGTGATAGCTGCGGCGCGGTGGAGGAAATTCACCTGTGTTCCATTCCCGCCGCCTTAACCAAACAGGCGGGCGAGAAAGCTTTTGACATTAAATACTGGAATGTTGAGCTTCACGGTATATGTGCCCGCTGCGCGTAATCCTTATTGACATATCCACATTACATAGTTAAAACAACCTGACTTCAAATAACAAAGGCAGGATTTGACCATGTTAAGAAACATTTTTGGCGGCGTACTTATTGGCACCTCATTGTCACTGCCATATCACATCGACACAGTTCTCGACTTTGCAGCTGATAAGCTGGATCAGCCCTTAATCAGTACAATACTAGACACCGATAGCATTGCTCTTGATCGACATAAGAAACTGGCGCTTCAGCTCTTAATTTGCCTTTCCGGCGTTGGCCTTGTTTCCTCCGCCGTGAGTCACAATGCGCGCAAAAACGCGCTTGAGAATCTTGAAGAGAGCGAAACAGCTCAAAATTCCGATAGGCTTTCTTCCCTGAGCGAGAGCTTTGGACAAATCGAAACACATTTAAAGCAAGTGAGCGACGCCGCATGGGCCCAGGAAACAAGAACGCTTATGATCGAGCAGCTTTTGAGAGATGGTATCGGCATCGACGCTACCAATTTGAAAGAAGCGCTCGAATTATTGAGCGCCGCAGAAGGTAAAGCCGCTGGCATAGTCGGCACATTCGGCGCTATAGAATCACGCGCGCAAAATCTGCTCCTCAGCAACACAGAAAAACTTGAGGAGGCGCGGGCGCACTATGAAGACGCACTTGGAGAATTCAACAGTAATATTACTATTTCAGAGCATCACGCCTATGTGACCGAAGCGAGCGAAGCCTTAGTAACATTGAACGCGCTCATTCAGGAAAGTCTGCAAAGCAAAAAGACAGGCGAAAAAGTTTCCTACATTAAACTGGGCGAAGCCGCGAAAAATTTCGTCGCGGTAGCAGGCGCTGCGCAAAAAATAATCCATCACGAAATGGAAGATTATGATTTCGACATGGTCACAACGGCGACAAATATCGGCCTCACGGCGATGGCCTATGTAGCCGAGATTGATAACCAGCTCGCGCCCGCTCCGAAAGTTGCAACCCAGCAATATGAGCAAATAGCGCCAACTTCTCCTGCCTAGAAATTCTCGATGCAATGCTGCCGGACGCTCTCTAGGCGCTCCGGCGTTATGCCATGCGCTCGTAGATGCGCCTCGCCATGTTCCGCATTATCTTCATGTTCTAGATGACCCCATATATCGAACTGCTTGATAAAATCCAGTGTCTTTTCGCCATTCGCGCCCAATAAATCGCAATCAATCGGCACTGTAATTATAGTATCCGCGCCGCCTAGTGGATTTGGAAATGTGAATTGCGCATTAAATTCCGGCCCGCTTTCGGCCACCGCCGCATTTGCAAAACTAAGACCCAGCGCCAAAGCGCCTACCTCCAATAATTTTCTCATACTCATGTTCCTTCCTTTTTATCGTGCCGAGGTCGCTATATAAACACCCTTGACTTAACGTTATGTTATAATATAACACTTTAAAACACACAGCAGATATATATGCAAGAAAAAAGGAGAGGCACATGGCAGCGAGCGAAAAATCAACGGGAAGCGGATCGCTCACTACGGTATTTATAGCCGCCGCCACAGCAATCATTACAGGCATCCCTACCGATTTTGTCTCCGAGTTTTTTCTATTTCCTTTCTTTCACAACTCCACCTTGGGAACGCATATCGTGAATTTTTCCTCCTCTATCTTGCTGCCATGGTATGAGGCGGCGGGCGATCTTTTCGGAGTACCCTCAATGCTTAATGTCGGCGCGCCCTCGATCCCGTCATTGGGCTTTTAATATTGCGCATATCTATAAGGCGCAGCCCTGTATAAAAAAGCCGAAAATCTCCTGCGCAGGCTTATTTTGTGAAAAACTTTCAAAAAATCCTTGAAAAAACACTATATATGGTGTCTTCTATGGGTGGGGGCACAATATATGCCTCACCTACCTTTTATGCGGTTTGCTAAGTTATCCCCGTTATTCAACGAACTTTTTTTGAAATGACTCGGAATACAAGGGAATCGCCCTACACTACTGCCAATCATAAGAAAAATTTAAGGAGCTCATAATGGCCAAAAATGTCGTATCCGATATAGGACAATCAAATTCACCTCTGCTCGTCGAGCGCCACGTCTATAAACCTTTCCTTTACCCATGGTGCTATGAAGCATGGTTAACACAGCAGCGCATCCACTGGCTTCCGGAAGAAGTGCCTTTGGCGCAAGACGTTCATGACTGGAAAAAAACGCTGACGCCGTCCGAGAAAAATCTCGTGACCCAGATTTTCCGTTTCTTCACACAATCCGATGTTGAAGTGAATAATTGTTACATGAAGCATTACTCACAAGTGTTCGGACCGGTTGAAGTGCAAATGATGCTCTCCGCTTTCTCGAATATCGAGACTGTTCACATTGCCGCTTATTCGCATTTGCTCGACACCATCGGAATGCCGGAATCAGAATATGAAGCCTTCCTGAAATATAAGGAAATGAAAGACAAATTCGATTACATGCAAAATGTATCCATGTCTTCACGTCGCGATATCGCCAAAACAATGGCGATGTTTGGTGCATTCACAGAAGGTCTACAGCTTTTTGCTTCTTTCGCAATTCTCATGAACTTCCCACGCTTTAATAAAATGAAGGGTATGGGGCAGATCGTGACATGGTCTGTGCGCGATGAAACATTGCACTGCTTGTCTATGATCAAATTATTTAACGCCTTTATCCATGAAAATCAGGATATCTGGGATGATGAATTGAAAGCAGAAATCTCGGAATGCTGTGAGACCATTATTGGCCATGAAGATGCCTTTATTGATCTTTGTTTCGAAATGGGCCCGATCGAAGGCATGACACCGGATGAAGTTAAGAAATATATTCGCTTCATCGCGGATCGCCGCTTACAGCAGCTTAACCTAGAGCCTATCTACGGCATGACCAAAAATCCATTGCCATGGATGGATGAAATGTTGAACGGCGCGGAGCACACGAACTTCTTCGAAAACCGCGCAACAGAATACTCCAAAGCGTCCACACAAGGCGGCTGGGAAGATGTATTCTCCAAGGATATTTTCGCTGGTAATTACGGCAAGAAAATCGGCGCGATGACCGATATGAGCCAAATCAAAAAAACCGGATCATAAGAATTTTCAGAGGTGATTTTTAATCATCGCTGAAATAAAAGAAGCCGCCGAATTTTCTGCTTTCGGCGGCTTTTTTATATTCGAAATTTTAGAGCAACTAAATTAGTTAGGCTCAACAGGCGTCATTGTTGGCGCTGGCGCAATGTAATCACTGCACGTTACAGATACATTGATTTCGACTTCGGAAGGAAGAAGCGCAAGCTCCATTGGATCCATTTGCGTCATAATTGCCGCTTTATCGAATTTATCGGAAATCACAAGCTTGCGATCTGCAAAAAGCGTCTCTGCATATTCAACCATTAGAAGTTCTTCTGGTGCCAACATGGATTTTTCCATAGTTGAGGGCATTTCATCGCCAATTAACGCTTCCAATGCGGTGCAATCCAGATTTTCAATCGTAACGCCGCTAAAGGATTGTTTAAAATTGCCTTCTGCATCTGCTGAGAGGGATGCTTCAACCTTCAGCGTTGCGCCTGCCACCAATGCTTTAATCTCGGGCGGCATAAACACGTTCAACATAAATAGGCTCTCCGCTGTAGTGAAGGCCGGATTGTCCAGCATCTCTGGATCAACTGACAGGCTCTGTGCCTGCGCTGCCGTGGAAAGTGTTAGACTGCTAGCCAGAACTGCGGCTGCGAGCGTTTTTGTCTTAGACATTATTAATCTCCCTATTAAAATTATGATAAGTCCGGACAATAAGAAGATAGCAGCAACCTGTCAATACGAAAAATACATTCGGAAAATAGCTGCGCGATTATTTGCGGCGGAAAATCGTGAAAGTCACGGGCGGCTCACTATTAAAGCCGGAGATCATGCCGGGGCTATAAATTGAGCGCGCAAAGGTAATCTCATCAACTTTCTCATAGGCGCGCATGATATCCGCAAATTCCGGATCGCTGGAGAAATACTCCAT
>JBBKXC010000116.1:0-2655 GCA_037969275.1 Bdellovibrionales bacterium
GTTGATATGGGCGATTACGAAGATTTGCGCGATTCTCTTGGTAAGCTTAAACTCAATGATGCGTCCTTGCATTATGAGCCCGAGCAATCCCAAGCGCTCGGTATGGGCTTTCGCTGCGGTTTCCTTGGGCTTTTGCACATGGAGATCATTCAAGAGCGCCTAGAGCGCGAATTTGACCTCGACCTTATCCCCACCGCGCCAAGCGTGGTTTACCACATTCACCGCAAAGACGGCACAATGACGGAGCTTTATAACCCTGTTGATATGCCTGACCCCGTTTATGTCGAGCATATCGAAGAGCCGTGGATCAAGGCCACAATCCTTACCCCCGATGAATATCTGGGCGGCCTCCTCCAGCTTTGTCAGGAACGCCGAGGCATTCAGATCGACCTCACCTATGCCGGAAGCCGCGGCATGTTGGTATACCGCTTACCGCTCAATGAGGTCGTGTTCGATTTCTATGACCGCCTGAAATCCATCTCCAGAGGCTATGCCAGCTTCGATTACGAGCTGGACGGCTATGATAAAAATGATCTCGTGAAGCTAGAAATTCGCGTTAATCAGGAGCCCGTGGACGCGCTGGCCATGATTGTTCACCGCGACAACGCCGAAAGCCGTGGCCGCCAGATGTGTGAGCGCCTCAAGGAGCTCATCCCGCGCCAGATGTTTAAAATCGCTGTGCAAGCCGCTATCGGCGGTAAAGTCATCGCAGCCGAGCACTTAAGCGCGCTCCGCAAAGACGTGACGGCCAAATGTTACGGCGGCGACATCTCCCGTAAGAAAAAGCTACTGGATAAGCAGAAAAAAGGTAAAGCCAAAATGCGCCAATACGGCAATGTGGACATTCCTCAAAGTGCGTTTATTAACGCACTGAAGATGGGGGATGAGTAGGATTGGAAGTTGATCTTGCTAAAGAGCAGATGATAGAAAATGCTCGATGGGAAAATGCAAAACTTAAAACAAATAGAGAGCAATTTCTTAGAGATAAACTTTACTCTATTCATATTTTTTTATCTAAAACTTTAATCGCCCTAATATCATCCACTCTAGTCCTTAGCGTGGGATTTTTAGGTTACATAAAAGATGTAAATCTTGAAAAAGTGTATATCCTTCCAATTGGGTGGCTGTTGTTAGTCGCAGGTCTAATTACACAAATGTTTATGATTAAAAATGCTTTAGACTATTATTACGGTTGTTATCACAACCATATAAAAGGAAATGATGAACACTGCCCAAATGTTTTACTCTCTGAGAAAAAAATTATTAACACTCAAAGATGCTCCTTTTGGTTTTTCATCATTGGCCTATCTTTAATTTTAACTTTTGTCTTCGTGAATTTATAGCTTCGTCATTGCGAACGACCAACGGGAGTGTGGCAATCCATTGCCCCCCGAACTGGATTGCCGCGCTGCGCTCGCAATGACGAGTAGATAATGCTTCGCAGCATACGCAATACACCCCTTATCATAAGGCTTGCACTCCCCCGCGCGATTAAGGTTAAACAATTCCATGAACTCAACATTACGGTCATTTGCTTTGTCCTACGCCCACGCCTCCGCCCCCCAACATTTAAATCCATGAGTAATTGCCCGAAGGTCAAAGCAAGAGTAGTATGCTATAAGAGAATAACAAGGAGCCGAAGATGAGCACAAAAGACACCCCGACACCGCCGCCGACCGATGTGGATTTCATTGAAGATGATGAAACGCCCGCCGCGAAGCTTTCCGATGTGCATTTCGAAAATGGCGACGCGCCGCAAATTTTGACGATGCCGCCGAATATCTTGCTGATGGCGATTGTGGCGGGGCTTATTGTGAACTGGATTATCCCTGTATCCTTTGGCCATACATGGGGCGCGCTTGGCCTTGTGCTGGTTCTGGCCAGCATTGGGATGACCATTTGGTGCAAACGCCTCTTTGATGAGGCGGGCACGAATATCCGCCCCGATATGCCGAGCCTCGCGCTGGTCACGGATGGCCCTTATAAATATTCACGCAATCCAATTTATTTGTGCTTTTTGTTTGGCTATGCGGGACTGGCGATGCTGGCCGATGCGCCGCTGATGTTGCTGATGCTAGCACCGCTTTGGTACATTCTGGATCGCCACGTCATCCAGCCGGAAGAGGATTACCTCGCCGAGAAATTCGGCGGGGCTTATCTCGAGTATCAATCCGAAGTCGGGCGCTGGGTCGGCATTAAACCCAGCTAGGCTTAATCCCAGCGATTATTTTTACCCCTATAATCGTCACGGTCATTATGCCCCCGATAATCGTCATGGCGGTTATCATGATGGTCATGGCGATCATGATGGCGGTTATGCTTATTGTAATTCACCTGATACCCCTTCGGATATTTCGAATAGTAATTATACGGCTTGTAATAGACCGGCACTTGCTGGTAGATCACGCGCGTTTGTGGCTGCGGGTTAACCACGATATTATTGACGATCACCGCGCCGGGGTCGACATAGCGAAGATCGCTATAAATCATTTCCTGCAAACGCTGATATGTCTCAACGGGGCCGGACATCTGCGTGATGTTCCAGCGGTTATAGTTCTGGCGGCACGCCTGCGCGAAACCAATTTCTAAACGGCCATTAATGCTGATAGAGTTTGTGTAATCGCGGCAAGCCTGCACTTGGGCTTGTGCTTCCGA
>JBBKXC010000117.1:0-2868 GCA_037969275.1 Bdellovibrionales bacterium
TCCGCCTTTAACGCGTCAATGGATGCGCAGAAAAAGGCTGCTAGAGCGGCATGGTCAGGCAGCGGCGATGCTGCGGACGAGAAAATCTGGTTCGATATTCTGGACGAGGCCGGGCCTACTGAGTTTTTAGGTTACGACAAGGATAGCGCCGAAGGTAAAATTCTGGCGATTGTGAAAGATGGTAAATCCCTGCAAGCCCTAAAGGCGGGCGAGGAAGGCATTATCATTACCAATCAATCCCCGTTCTACGCGGAGAGTGGCGGGCAGGCTGGCGATACGGGCCGTTTTGTTTCCGGCGATGTGCTTGTAAATATTACAGACACGAAAAAGAAGCTGGGTAAGCTTTGGGCGCATATGGCCAAAGTCGAGCAAGGCGAGATTAAAGCGGGGCAGGGCGTTCAAATGCATGTTGACCAAACCCGCCGCGCGGCGATACAGTCCAATCACTCGGTGACGCATCTCCTGCATGAAGCGCTGCGCCGCATATTGGGCGATCATGTGTCACAGAAAGGCTCCTCGCAAGATGAGAGCCGCACACGTTTCGATATTTCTCACCCGAGCGCGATTGGCGCCGATGATCTGGCTAAGATCGAGGCGATTGTTCTTGAGGAAATTAAAGCCAATAGTCCTGTTGAAACGCGCCTCATGGGCATTGAAGAGGCGCGCGAGACTGGCGCTATGGCGTTGTTCGGCGAGAAATACGATGATGAAGTGCGCGTTGTTTCTATGGGGCGCGTGGGCTCCAGCCCCTATTTTAGTGAAAGTAAGGAATTTTCGGTCGAGCTCTGCGGCGGAACGCATGTAAAGGCGACGGGCGAGATTGAAAACTTCAAGATTGTCTCCGAAGGCGCGTTGTCTGCTGGTATAAGGCGCGTTGAGGCCGTTACGGGCGCGCGCGTCGCGGCTTATGAGTCCGAGAAAAAGCAAGCCTATCAAGCAGAAATTACGCGCCTCGGCGCCGAAAATATTAAGCTCCGCGAGGAATTAAGCGCATTGGGCGGGGAAATAACTGCAGGGCCTAAAGACGACCCGCAAGACATTATCCGCGATAATAAGAAGCTCCAGAAAGAAATCTCCGATCTTCGCCTGAAACAAGGCGCAGAAGGCTCGGAAGACGATGTGCGCGATGTGGCGGGCATGAAGTTTGTTGGCAAGGTTCTGGACGGGTTTCCGGCTAAAGACCTTAAGCCAATGGCGGATGAGCTTAAGAAAAAGCTCGGCTCGGGCGTTATAGCTTTGATTGCCACGAATGAGGGGAAAGCCTCTATCGTTGTGGCCGTTACAGATGATCTGACGGGCAAAATCAGTGCGGTTGAGCTAGTGAAGATGGGTGCCGAGGCGCTGGGCGGCACTGGCGGCGGCGGGCGTGCTGATATGGCGCAAGCTGGCGGCCCGAACGCCGACGCTGCGAATGACGCTGTAAGTGTTATAGAGCAGGCTTTAGCTTGACTTATTGCACATAATTCAATAAACTATCTTTATAAGCAATAATATTACAGGGAATGCTATTAAAGTGACGAAACACATCAGACCAGAAGAAATGCCTGAATATAGTGAGCCCGCTACGATCATTTCGCTTAATTTTAAAGATGCGAGTTTGAGAGATGTATGGGAAATTGCGAAACATGTGCAAACTGGGGAACTCAAAGGGGGCAAAGTTAGCGTGCCTGTGTCACCGGAAGTTGCGAAAAAAATAGCCGAATTGCGCGGCGGCCCTGTGCTTGAACTCGACACAGCCTTTGAAATCTAAAAATTCCTGCTTGCATCCGATACCCCAAAGGATATATAACCCCTTAAAAATATAACTTTAAGGAACTGCAAGCCAATGGTTACAGAACGTACATTTTCTATCATTAAACCCGATGCAACACGCCGCAATCTAACTGGCCTTATCAATGCCAAGCTGGAAAAAGCTGGTCTACGTATCGTAGCGCAAAAGCGTATTCACATGAGCCTTTCACAAGCCGAAGGGTTTTACGCTGTTCACAAAGAGCGTCCTTTCTTTGGCGAACTCACAGAATTCATGTCCTCCGAGCCTGTAATTGTTCAGGTTTTGGAAGGCGATAATGCTGTTTCCAAAAACCGCGAAGTGATGGGCGCAACAAACCCAGAGCAAGCCGATGCTGGAACTATTCGTAAAGAATATGCTTTGAATATCGGTGAGAACTCAGTTCACGGCTCAGACAGCCTGGAAAACGCGAAGATCGAGATTGCTTACTTCTTTAAAGATGACGAAATCGTCGGCTAAATTTTGATTTAAGTTTTACTAAGCAGGGCCTTTGCAGAATTTTGCGAGGCCCTGTTTGCTTGTTCTAATTGATCAATGTAAGGCAGGGTTTCTTCAATCTTGCCTTGTTTTGCAAGCTTTTCAATTTGAGAAGCAATAGCGCTCAAGGCTGAGAAACCAAAATTTGCCGCCATGCCTTTTAATTCATGCGATTTATCCTGAATAACAGTTGCGTCCAACGTTTCCTTGGATTGATTGAGGGTCTCAACAATTTGATCGGCGAAAGTATAATAATCCTCGAACAGATGCAGCATTTGCTCTTTTCCAAGTGCTGATAACAGCTCTTCAATCATATTTATATCAAGAGTGTTTTCATCGGCCTCAGCCTCGTCCTTTTCCCCTGATTTCGCTTCGGCGTGGTTCTCATGGGATGATGTATTCAGTCCATTGTTTTGCTCATCGTGCAGAAATTTTTCCAACGCGCTTATTTCGCGGTTTGCAGAAGCGTCATATTTCGCGGGAGGCTCATAAGGCGGCGGTTCTATTGTTTCTTCCGCATCTTGTCCATTTTCATTAGTTGTTTCATCCATGGCTTCGCTCTCTTGTAAGCGGGCTTGGGGCGCCATTGTTTCAATCTTATC
>JBBKXC010000118.1:0-6361 GCA_037969275.1 Bdellovibrionales bacterium
AGCTATTCTGCGGATATCGAAGGCAATGAAATCAACAACAACGTTGCTTCATGGGCCAACACTATGGGTCAAGGTATTTACGTCCTGAATAGTGATTATGTTGATGTGAAAAACAATATTGTTGAGAACACACGTAACAACGGTATCTATGTCTATTCATCAGATAACGCTCAGGTGAATGACAACACAATAGAAGATGCTGGCGAAAACGGTATCTATTTGTCCGGTTCCGACAACTCTGAAATCAACCGCAATAAAATTGATGATGTGGCCGAGCACGGTATTAAGGTGAACCCGTCTGACTACGTCGATATTATCGGCAACACAATCCATGACGCCGGATTCGATGGTATTAATGTCGATAGCGGCATCTATGCCGAAATCAACGATAACCATATTGGCCGCGTAGGTTTTGACGGTATTGATGTTTACAACAATTACCGCGCCGACATTAACCGCAACACTATCCATGATGCAGGTGATAACGGTATCGAAGTTTCCAGAAGCTGGGGCGTTGATATTCTTGGCAACAGCATCTCAGGTGCAGGCAATGACGGTATCAATGTAAATCGCAGTGACCGCGCCGATATTCGTTTGAATAATATCTTCGGTGAAGACGTTGGTTTCTTTGCAATCGGTAAAGCAGGCGCTGGCCGCGACGGTATCCATGTCGAAAACAGCGATGATGTCGAGATTACAAATAACGATATCACAGGCGGCGATGCAGCTTTCTTGAGCATTGGCGGAATCGGCGCAGGACGCGACGGGATCCATGTTGTGAACAGCGAAAATGCCGATATTATCGATAACAATATATCTGCTGGTTCCGATGGCATCTTGGCTGTGGGCGGTAGAGGCGCAGGCGACGACGGTATCTACGTTGATAACTCAGCGTACTCCGATATTCGCGGTAACGAAGTGTCCGAAACTGGCGATGATGGTATCGATGTTCGCAGATCTTACCGCGTTGATATTGTTGGCAACACAATCAGCAACACAGATGATGATGGTATCTACGTTGATAACAGCCGCTATGCGGATGTTATCCTCAACACTGTGATTGAGGCTGGCGGCGATGGTATCGATGTTGAAGGCAGCAATGATGCCAATATCAACGATAACTTAGTTATTTTTGTTGGTGGTAATGGTATCGAAGTAGAGAATAGCCGCAATGTTGACATCGAAGACAACGTCGTTTCTCTTGCAGATCAAAACGGCATTTATGTTGATAACGGCCGCTTTGTCGATATCAAACGCAATACTGTTGTTCTGACTACAGATGACGGTATTCATGTTGAAGACAGCAGCTACGCTGATATCGAAGGAAATATCGTTATCGCGACTGGCGGAGATGGTATTGATGTTGAAAATAGTGACGAAACAGAGATCCTAGGAAACCAGGTATATAGTACTACTGATAACGGTATCGAGTTGCAAAACAGCGATGACAGCGTGATCGACGGCAACACCTTGGATGATATCGGTGATAACGGTATCTATGCGAGCCTAAGCAACAACATTGTTATTAGCAATAATACAATCGACACAACTGCGGATGACGGGATTGATGTGAATGATGGTTCTTCCATCGCGATCAGTAATAACTTCATTGGCCAAACGGGTCTAATTGGTGATGACGGTATCGATGTTGACGGTTCTTCTTCAGTGACGATTACTGGTAACATTATAACTCAGAGCGCTGAAGCCGGTATCGAACTGACAGACACTGACGGCGTGAGCGTGTTGAATAACAACATATTCAACAACGGTGCTTACGGTCTGCTTGCTAAAGGTGCAGGTAACGGCAATGTTGCAGTGGCTGGAAACACATTCACAGATAACCCTGTGGGCGCACGTTTCGAAAGCGGTAATATCGACATTTCCGATCTTGCTAATCCGAACCACTTTATCAACACGAACCCATTGGGACTTCCAGTTGGTCTTCAGTTTGACGGTAACCCGAATACTCTGACGATCGCTGGTGAAACAATCGGAGCAACCACATTTACAGGCTTCTTAAATACTGGAAGCTTCTATGTTCGCTTCGAAGATGGTTCGATCCTTGATCCTATTACAAACGAGCCACTTATCATTAATGGTTTGAATGCGACATATGACGGATTTATACCGCCTGCGAATGGCATTTTAACCCAAGCACAGCTGGATTACCTCGAAGCCCGTATTTATGACGCAGATGATTCAGTGCTTAACGGTCGTGGCCAGTTATTTGTTGGATTTGTTCCTGAAACTGTATCCCAAGCCACACTTGATAATATTGAAGACTTCTTCAATAAATTCTCGAGCTTTAGTACTGGACCGGGCGCAGCATCTGTAACAATTGCTGGTATGCCGAGAATTGAAGGCTTGGTTCGTGCCAATCCTCCGACAGCAAGCGGCTTCGATCCTAACGTTCTGGCTAACATTGAGCCCGCAGCTGGTGGAGAAGACACAAGCAGTACTGACGCCAATGCGCTGGCCAATCTAGAGCCAGCATCCGGAGAAGAAAGCAAAACATCTTGTTGGTCTGATGCTGTTAACGCGGCCGCTAATGGTCAAGTCGCGTCCTACTCATTTGGCGGAAGCTTAGAAAGCTCGATGGCCGCATCAAGTAACTGTACAACAGCGTCGGCAGAATAAAGCCTACGCTGAATAGAATAGAAAATTATAAACCAGCGCTTGTCATCACAAGCGCTGGTTTTGTATTAGGGCTCAAAAATATCTGATGCCAGAGGCTGGTTAAAATAAATGGCTATAGCGCGTTGATGATAGGCTTTAGCAAACAGGAGATAGCTGTTCCGCTTGAAGGGGAGGTTTGTTCTGTATTTTTGCGCGAGATTGTAAATCGTAGCGCTCGCCGGCGGCTACAGTTAGGACATTCATATTGGAAATCGTAAATTCCTGACCGATATCTTTATCGAGGATATCGCTCTCAATATCCGTGCCATCCACAAATGTTACAACGCCACTTCCAATGACTTCTGAAATGTTACCGCGCACTATGAGGGCGGTATCTTCATCAATGCCGATCCCTAAAATGGCCGGATTTGTCGCGAGAACATTAAACAAACGCGGTAATCGGCCACGCTGCATAAAATGCGTGTCGACTATGGATTCCTTTAAAAAGCCAAGGCCGGCCGTCGTTTTGATTTCGCCTTTATGTATGGCTTTTTCAACAGAGCCGCCATAAAGCATAACGCTGGACATTACAGCAGCGCCGGCGCTCGTGCCCGCAATTACGGCGCCATTTTCATGTGCTTGTTTTATTGCATCTAAGGCGGCTGTACCCGCCAGATTGAAAGTTAAGCGAAGCTGATCCCCACCAGAAAAAAAGAGAATATCTGCATCAAGAATTTGTTTGCAAATGAGAGGGTCATTGGCCTGAGCGCGGGAATTTATATGCGATACAGCGATATTGTCGACGCCCAGTAAATGAAAAGCGTCTTCATATTTCTTTTTGGTATCTTCAGGAAAAGAGGTGGCCGTGCTAATGACGTGGACTTTATGGCCTTGTGCCTCTGACAGTATGCGATTTAATACAACCATATCACCAATTTTGGCTTCAGCGCCGCCAATTGCGATAAGTGCACCAGTCATTGTCATCTCCCGTTCATCATTTATTTTTGGCTTTGCCAAGCGAGCTGCGTGCCTTTTTTTATTATGGATTTAGCACCATTTAGGCTAAAAAAGATAGTTTTTTGAGCGTTAAGGGTAAATTTAATATCTTGATAACAACTTTAAGGGTAAAATAGATCTATGGGATTGTTAAAGCTTGTTATTTCTCCGGTCATATCTATATCGCCCGCCTCGGCGCTCAATAAAAATGGCCGACAAGGGTTGAAAATTGTTAGATAAATTAAGCGCCGCGTTAGTATTATTTCTTTTGGCGGCTGCTTTTTCGCCGCCAATATACGCACAAACATCGTTCAGCGCCAGCGGAGCGGGTGGAGGCTCTATAATCCCAGGTTATGATTCTAGAGTATGCACTGGCGCTATTGAAGGCGCGATACGTTACAGAGGCTACACTCCTAACGCGATTAATTTTAATGGGACGGCACGGCTCGTTAATACCGGTATTTTAACAGGTGTTTCTGATAGCAAAAATTTTACGGGCAGTGCCTGGTTTAGAAACCCAGCAACAGCCAGCTCCGAAATTTTGTTTATAACACAAGGTTCCACAGTAGAACTTTATTTGGCTTCTTCAGGAGCGATTGTTATTTCTGGAAAAAATACATCCGGTACGTATATACTTTCTGTTCAGAGCACTACCTCTGGCTATAATGACGGAAACTGGCATCATGTTATGTGGTCTTTTGATATGTCCAATGTTGCGAGGCGCCATCTTTATATCGATGGTATAAGCAGCCTTACAGTTAACACTTACACAAATGCTATAATCGATTTCACAGATTTATCTTATATCGTGGGTTCGTCTGACCCCTCATCACAAAGCTTGGCACTAACAGGGGATATTGCCGATCTTTGGATTAATTTTGGCACCTATATCGATCTTTCGTCGGCATCAAACCGTAACTTGTTTTACAATTCAACATATGGCGCCGTCAATTTAGGAACTAATGGAAGCCTACCGCTTGGTTCAACGCCCTCTATATTTTTATCTGGTGATACAGCCACTTGGTTAACAAATAAAGGGTCTGGAGGCGGCTTTACATTAACTGGAACATTAACAGACTCGTCATTAGACCCGCCTAGCGAGCCTGTAATACAATATTGTAACGGCACAGCCTGGACTAATTGGGGCAATTAAAAGGGACTTATTTTTATGAAATTATTTCAGTTTTACATTTGCTTTATGCTTTTCGCATTTGTTATGTCGCCCGCGCTCTCATTTGCGCAAACATCATTTAATGGCGGCGGCGTAAATGGAGGCTCGATCATTCCTGGAAATGACATACGCGCATGCGCACCCGCCCTTGAAGGCGCCATTAAATACAATAGCGTCACGAAAAAATTGCAGTTTTGTGATGGCACAAACTGGCTTAATTCTGGGGGAAGTTGCACAGCTAACCCGGCTTGTCCTGTGATAGGCAATGTTTGCACGGATGGCAGTGTTTTTGCCGGATTTAATGTTTACGGCACCGCTTGTTCACCAATATATGTGGCGACAACCAATCAAAGCACTGCGATTGGATGGAGTACGGAAGATATTACAACCACCACGGACTTTATCGATGGAAAAGCCAATCAGGCATGGGTTGTGGCCAATCGGCCGATAGCCAATTATCCGGCGATGCAGCTATGTGAAAATCTTGGCCTACATACGAAAACGGATTGGTATTTGCCGTCTGTAAATGAGATGACAACTTTATTTATTAATAGAACAGCTATAAATGCCAGCTCTAGCCAAAACTTTGCAACTCAGGACTATTGGACCTCAACAGGGCGCGGCCAATACGAAGCCTTTGGACTGAGCGTAGGCAATAGTGGTATTGTCAGCTATGTCGATGATGCCGTCACTAGTGATGTTCGCTGCGTTCGGCGGGATTAGGTCTTTATTAGGGTTATAAGCAGGCGCCAATTGTGCATATAGTTGTACAATTCACATAATATTGGTAATCTATAGCTTAATTCATTTATTAATTAAGAAGGGGGTTTTAAAATTGTGAATTTTCTAGCCTTGGGCGATAGCCAAGCGAATATTGTAAAACCACCACAAGAGAGTAATGTCCTGCGGCGTAATTTTTCGCGCTACACCGATCACCGCGGTGAGGAAGGGCGATACGTTGATGTGAACTCAGTCAGTCTTAGTCAAGATATCTTCTTAATTGCGGTTCGCTATTTAGACCAAAATCCTATCTCGAAGCCTGTAATCGCATATGAAATCGATTTTCTTAATAGCCTTAGTGATGTTGAATTTGACTTCACATTAGAACATGAACGCTATCATTTAACCTCAGGTGATGCGTTTCGAGCTTATAAATATTATGAAGAACATAATAAATATCAGACCCGAAGAGATTTGCAGGCGATTGAAGATGATGCCGACGCCCATGCGGCGCGACAGTTAAAGCGCCAATTTAACTACTCACGCGCCGATGTTGAAAGCTTAAGACCATTAATTAATCGTGTTACTTCCCAGTACCAGCAGGATGAAAGAATGAAAAATATCTTAGTTTGTTATGATGAATCAGTTCCAAAGCTATAGGCTTGGAATCTTTTTAACTAATAGCACCGTTTAAATTTGTTTTTAAGCTGTTTTCATAATTTCAGCGGAGTGTCATGCCAGATCAGGGTAGGATAATTTCTCATAATTTAGGCTATCACACTGATGGCGAATTTTAGGGCAGTGACCCTCAATTAAATTTGATAAGGCCCATTATGGAAATAATTTAATGAGGCACTG
>JBBKXC010000119.1:0-4198 GCA_037969275.1 Bdellovibrionales bacterium
TCGAGAATGCTCGTTATAGAGCAATTATCTACGCCATGCTTGAGGGGTATGAGATCTACGCCGATAGAGATCATGAAAACCTACTCTATTTCGAGAATTACATGCGTAAAAAAGATAGCCAGACTGCAGAAGCGCGTTTGAAAGAGCAATACGAAGCTTTAAAGAAAAAGCGCGGTCAGGTGGATGATGCGGATGATCCAGTCCCTGTGGTTGACGAGGAGCCTGCGCCTGTTAATGCGCTTGAGGGCTTGAAGCAATAGATCGCTGCATTAACTGTAGAATCACAGCGCTTATTTTTTGTGTCTTTCAAGCTCCACGCTAAGTAAGCCAGATTTTTCATTTTTAAGCACACCAGGCTTGCTCAATTTTATCTTCACAAAGTCTATTTCCGGCATAGCCAATATTAACCTTGTAATATCTTCCGCCAATGTTTCTATCAAATTGTAGTGTTTTTCAGCGCAGCAGTTTTTAATTGTTTTGATGATTTTCTCATAGTTAAGCGTGCTGCTGATCTCATCGCTATCAAAGGCGGTGCCGTCCATATAGTTAGTTTCCAGCGCTATAATGATGGGCTGGGGGGCTATTTTTTCGTGATCGTATATTCCGATTGAGACATTGAGCTCGAGATCTTGAATTATGATTTTATTGATATTAGGCATCAGGCAGCATTGCCTTCTTGCATTTGTGATCTGATCTGCTCACGTAAAACATCAATAGGCACATTTTTCTTTCCGTCTTTATAATGCCAATATGTCCACCCGTTGCATGATGGTGCATTTTGAACCGCTGCGCCAACCTTGTGAATTGAGCCGCGCATTTGGTCAATGCGGTTTTGCGCCATTACGCTTCCATCGGCATGAACCTTAACTGAGTGCTGCATTTTAGCGTCACTTAAAACTGTGCCGGGTTTTAGCAAGCCTTTTTCTACAAGCCATCCGAACGGGATGCGCGGCTGTTCACGTTTTTCTTTCATGGCAATCAGATTGTTTTCTAATGGCTTGATGGCGGCTATGCGCTCTTTAGCCACGCGAGCATATTTTTTTTCACGCTCGATACCGATAAAATGCCGTCCCAGTTTCTTCGCAACTGCGCCGGTCGTGCCTGTGCCGAAGAAAGGGTCAAGTATGACATCATCTTTTTGCGTGGAGGCCATTAGTACACGCGCCAGGAGGCTTTCCGGTTTTTGCGTCGGGTGCGCTTTTAGGCCATCATCGCCTTTTATTCGCTCTTCCCCAGTGCATAGCGGCAAATACCAGTCAGAGCGCATTTGCTTGTCTTCATTCAAAGATTTCATAGCGTCATAATTAAAACGATATTTTGAGTCTTGCGACTTAGCGGCCCAGATTAAGGTCTCATGAGCATTGCAAAAACGACGACCACGAAAATTGGGCATTGGGTTGGATTTGCGCCAGATTACATCATTCAATATCCAAAAGCCCAGATCCTGCATGATATAGCCAAGGCGGAATATGTTGTGATAACTGCCAATTACCCAGATAGAGCCATCATCTTTTAGCAATCTTTGTGTGGCAGAGAGCCATTCGCGCGTAAATTTGTCATAGGTTTTTAAGGATTCAAATTGATCCCAGTGATCGTCAACGGCGTCCACTTTTGAGTTATTCGGACGATGAAGGTCACCTTGGAGTTGAAGATTATAGGGGGGGTCAGCAAAGACGCAATCAACGCTCTTGGCACTGAGGGAATTCATTATCTTTACGCAATCGCCCGTCAGTATCGTATCTGTGGGCAAGTCATATTTTTGACTCGACATTATCAACTTCCTTACTTTTTAGAAGGTCGAATCATGAGTCATAATGGCTCCGAGGTCAAGTAAAAAATGTGATTCCATAAGTGGAGTCAATTGGTTAGGGCTTGGTCTTGAAATGTGAGTCAAACTGCTGATTGTGAGGGGTTTAGGTGCCCATTCTTTGCAATTGTTCACGCACTGGGGCAAAAGTTTTTCTGTGGTGCGGCGTCACTCCATGTTCAATAAGAGCTTTTTTATGCGCAGGGCTAGGGTAGCCGACATTGGTATTCCAGCCATAATGCGGGTATTGAATATGCAGTTTTTCCATGATGCGATCACGCGTGAGCTTAGCCAGGATAGATGCTGCTGCTATTGATGTTGAGATGCTATCACCTTTAATGACCGGATAAGCGGGGCAGGGTAGATTTTTAGGGAGGTGGTTGCCATCAATTAATGCGCTCATATCTTTGCAAATTTCAGCGGGTAACTTTGCAAAGCTTTTCTCCATGGCATGGAGGCTCGCTTGCAAGATGTTGAGGCGGTCAATTTCCTCGACGCTACATTCGGCAACGGCCCAGATACAATGCGTTTTGATAAAGGGTTCCAGATATTCTAATCTAGTGCGGGATAGTGCTTTACTGTCTCTCAAGCCGGCAATAAAAGGCAAGGTGCGCTTCTCAAGGGGGATATAGACGCAGGCCGTTACAACAGGGCCAGCCAAAGGCCCGCGGCCAACCTCATCTAATCCGCAGACTAAATTTCCGTAGCGTTCTTCTAAAGAAAAATCAGGCATAGTTCCTAATATTGCGGCGTGAGTGCTGCATTTGTGGTTGCGTCAGGGCTGTGCCCATATTGCGCAAAATGTACCAGTCTTGGCAAGGCACTGCTCGCCCCGATGCGAAAAATATTGGGGTTCTGAGGCATATCATAGCTAAAAATAGCTTCGGCCAATGCCTGATACTGGGCGGCGATTTTGCAATAAACTAATTACTTTAGGCTCTTGCTCGCAATTTCAAAGACATCCGGCGAAAGGTCTGGCGTGCTTAGTATACGCTCTAATGTGGCTTTGAGCTTTTGCTGGCGATCGGGTGAATATCGCCGCCAATCCCGCATAGGAGTGAGCAGGCGCGAGGCTATTTGTGGGTTTATTGAATTAAGTTCAATTATAGCATCCCCCAAAAAATCATAGCCTGAACCATCCGCGGCATGAAAGCTTGCGGGATTATTCATAGCAAACGCAGCATAAAGTGAGCGGACGCGGTTAGGATTTTTTATGTTGAAGTCAGGGTGAGCCCGCAAATGCTTAAGGTGCGTGATAATATCGGGGCGTACGCTGGCGGCCTGTGCGGAGAACCATTTATCAATGACCAGCAAGTAATCTTTATAACGAGAAAAGAAATCCTCTAAAACTTCGGCGCGCTCCGCATTGCCGTTACCTGCTATAGCGCTTAGAGCTGCAATACGATCTGTCATATTATTGGCGGTTTTATAATGCTCTTTCGCACGTTTTGCGCAGCCTGTGCCATTGGTGCAGGTCAGGATAGAAAGCGCTGTATTACGTAAGGCGCGCCGCCCCATATCTTCCGGCCGTATAGAAAATGAACCGTCATCGGCGTTTTCTTTGTAAATGCGCTCCAGTAAAGATTTGTGCGTTCGCTTGAGGGCTGCGAGTGCTCTTTGGCGCGTTTTATATATGGTGACAGGGTCGGCATTTTGTTGTTGCTGTACAATAATGGCAACGTCAGGGAGTGCTAGTGCCCGTGCAATAAGCGCTTTATCCGTATCAGGAACAAGTGCCTCTTCCAGCAAACTTTTGTAGGTGTTTAGAAAAATTTCAGACGGCTCATCGCCGCTTGCTTGCATAGCTTCTAATGTACGTAAGTAATAACGCTGACCGGCTTCCCAGCGGTTAAAGCCGTCGGTGTCGTGCGCCATTAGGTGTTGAAGCTCGTCGTCGCTGTATTCAGCTTGAAGTATAACGGGGGCCGAAAAATTGCGAAGCACGGAAGGGACTGGCTTTTGGGTTATGTTTTCAAATGTAAAACTCTGCGACTCATCTTTGAGGTGCAAAATTTTTGTGCCGATCATATCAGCTCCATCCGGGCCGATCAGGCCTATTGCGAGCGGAATATGCACCGGCTTTTTGTCTGTCTGGCCAGCTGTGTCGGCTGTGAACTGAGAAAGCTCGACGGTATAGCGCTGCGCCGCCTCGTCATAAATGCCTTTGAATGTGATCTCCGGCGTACCGGCTTGTGCATACCAGAGACGGAATGTTGTAAGGTCAATGCCTGATGCATCTTCCATGCATTTGAGCCAGTCTTCGCATGTCGCCGCGTCGCCGTCATGGCGCGAAAAATATAGGTCTGTGGCTTTACGGTAATTTTCCGACCCTAAAATGGTGCGGGTCATGCGGATCACTTCTGCGCCTTTTTCGTAGATCGTCATTGTGTA
>JBBKXC010000120.1:0-4531 GCA_037969275.1 Bdellovibrionales bacterium
GTTATTGATACGCCGATTACCGAATATGGTTTTGCCGGTATTGCTTGCGGCTCTGCGCTCAATGGCCTTAAGCCTATTGTTGAATTTATGACGTTTAACTTTGCGATGCAGGCGATTGACCACATTGTGAATACGGCTGGTAAAACGCTTTACATGGCAGGCGGCGAGCTTGGTTGTCCAATCGTGTTCCGTGGCCCGAATGGCGCAGCTGCGCGCGTTGGTGCGCAGCACTCTCAGTGCTATGCCTCATGGTATGCGCATATTCCGGGTTTGAAAGTTGTTGCGCCTTGGTCAGCAGCCGATGCTAAAGGTTTGATGAAAGCGGCTATCCGTGATCCGAACCCTGTTGTATTTCTTGAGAATGAGATGATGTACGGCCAAAGCTTCGATATTCCATCATCAGATGATTTCGTTATACCTTTGGGACGCGCTAAAATTGAGCGCGAGGGTACCGATGTAACGATTGTTGCCTTCTCGATTATGGTGGGCAAGTCATTAGAGGCCGCTAAGAAGCTGGAAGAAATGGGCATAAGCGCCGAGGTGATTAACCTTCGCACTATTCGCCCGCTTGATCGCTACACCATTCTTCAATCCGTGAAAAAGACCAACCGTATTGTGACAGTCGAAGAAGGCTGGGCGTTTTCGGGTATTGGCTCTGAAATTGCGGCATTAATTGGCGAACATGCTTTTGATTACATGGACGCACCCGTGACCCGCGTTTGCGGCGCTGACGTGCCCATGCCTTATGCGGCTAATCTCGAGCAGCTTGCGATACCGCAAATTGATGAAATCGTTCATGCGGCCAAGAAGGTTTGCTATAAAGATTGACAGTTGACATATTACACCTTAAAAATAGCATTTAATTGATAAAAAGGTTGCTGATATGATTAAAAAGATAGATTCCCAAAGGCTAGTTTCAAAATTCTTGATTGCAGTAGGGCATGTTATCCCTGCTGCTAACAAATTAGGTTATGAACGTGAAGCAAAGCGTACCTTTAATAGCGCTAAATCAGATGGAGAATTTAGGTCAAAAGTTGGTTTGATACTTCTTTTTAAGCGCCTTGAGGCAGCTGGATATGACTGTAAAAATAGCGATACTTATCAGAAAGTTCTGGGCGTAGAAGATCGTAAAGCTGCTTGCGCAAAATTTGGTTTACTTGAAGACGGGATGACTAAGTTACCAGAGCTTAATAACGGATAATTTCCATTTAATAACTATCGAAATTTGTAGCAAACTAAAAGCCCGATTCTAGAATGACACGCCTTGCTTAATCATTTAGAATAGGCGCTATGAAGCCGCTTATAAAAACCATCCGTAATAAAACGCCCCGTTATGACCGCAGCAACACATTTGTTGCCGAAACGGCTTGCCTTGTTGGTGATGTGCGTATTGGCGCGGATAGCTCGATCTGGTATGGCTGCACTATTCGCGGTGATGTGAATAATGTCATTATCGGCAGCCGCAGCAATATCCAAGACGGCACAGTCATTCATGTATCCTCATCTACGCAAGGCACTTATATAGGTGATGATGTCACAGTAGGGCATATGGCTTTGCTCCATGCCTGCACTGTTAAAGACCGCGCCTTTATAGGGATGCAGGCCTGCATCATGGATGATGCACTTGTCGAGGAAGAGGCCATGGTTGCGGCTGGCGCGCTAGTCACACCGGGGAAAGTAATACCCTCCCGCCAACTTTGGGGCGGAAGTCCGGCCATATATATGCGCGATCTCACGGAAAAAGAAATCGAATTTCTAAAGTTTTCCGCAGATCGTTATGTCGCATTAGGCAAAGAATATCTTTAAGGTTTTTCTGCCGTGCCCTTGCGAACATAGCTCCCCGGTGCATTTTCAATTGATTTGCCTATTTTGCGCGCAGGGACTTTATCGCCGCTATGCTTAGTGATCCATTTTTTCCAATATGGCCACCATGAGCCTTGATACTCTTTCGCGCTCTCTAGCCAATGAGCGGGGGCTTCGGGTAATTTATCCGAGCTCCAGTAACAGTATTTCTTTTTGTCGGGATGGTTAACCACGCCCGCCGTATGACCGGACGCCGCCAATGTAAATTTTACATCGCCGGAAAATAGCTGCGTCCCCGCATAAGTGGCGCGCCACGGCGCAATATGATCTTCACGTGTGGAGAGGAAAAATGCGGGCGTTTTTATTTTGCGCACATCAATCGGGGTTTTATGCATGCTAATGCCGCCCGGATTTTTCAGGACATTTTCCTGATACATCTTGCGCAAGTAAAAGCTATGCATCGCGGCTGGCATATTGGTGGCGTCATCATTCCAGTATAAAAGGTCAAACGGGAATGGCTCTTTGCCCATGAGGTAATTATTGATAACAAAAGACCAGATCATGTCATTGGCGCGCAAAAGACTGAAGGTTTTTTGGAGGTGCTTTCCTTCTAAGACGCCTTTCTCGGCCATGGATTTATCCATGAGCTTGAGCTGTTCCTCATCCATGAAAAGCTTCATGTCACCTGCATTCTCAAAATCAATGAGCGTGGTGAAGAATGTGGCCGAGGCAATTTTAGAGGACTGCTTTTTGGCCGCGAGATAGGCGAGCGTTATTGTGACAAGTGTTCCGCCAAGGCAATAGCCGATAACATTCGTCGACGGCTCGCCCGTTGCTTTTTCAATGTGATTTAAGGCGCTGAGAACGCCTTCTTCCATGTAATCTTCAAAACGCTTTTTTGCGAGGTCGCGATCGGGATTTACCCATGAAACTATAAAGACGGTAAAGCCTTGATCTACAGCCCATTTAACAAAGGAGTTTTCGGCCTTCAAATCAAGAATGTAATATTTATTAATCCATGGCGGCACAATCAGGAGCGGCTTCTTGAAGACATCCTTAGTTGCGGGCTCATACTGTATAAGTTGCATGAGATCGCTTTGATGAACGATTTTGCCGGGGGTTGTGGCCAGATTTTTGCCAATTTCAAACATGCCGTAACGTGTTGTTGATATCGCCAGCTCGCCTTTGCCGCGCTCTAAATCTTCAAGCAGATTATTCATGCCTTTAATAAGGTTATCGCCGCCTGTGGCAATGGTCTCTTTTAGGACTTCCGGATTGGTAAGCACAAAATTTGTTGGGGAGAGCGCGTTTGCGAATAGCTGCGTGTAAAACTCCAGCTTACGCTTATCTTCCTTTTTTAGGCCGCGCGTCTCATCAATGGTTTTATTCATCCATTGGCAGGTAAGAAGGTAAGATTGTTTGATAAAATCGAAAAGCGCGTGATCTTGCCATTCTGGCGCGCGGAAACGGCGGTCTTTATCTTCAGGTTTGATAACGGCCTCTGAGGGCTGACCAAAGAATTTTAGCGTACTTTCTTGACATATATGCAGCCATTCATTCCAGTAATCCGCTTGAAGCTTCATATAATGCTGTGGATCTTCTTTAACTTTATCGAGAAAATCAAGATAGGCGTCGCGAATATTAAACGGATCAAAAGATTGCTCGCCAAGATCGCTGGAAAAACGTTCCATATAATCTTTCATAAGCGGCATAGCGCGCTCCCACGCCTCGCTCATAGCTTTTGCAAAGGCAACTGGATCGGGAATTTTTACTTGTTCGTCTTTGTCCGGCGCGTTCGCCGAGCCCTGTTTCTGTGCATTCATGCTCAAAGCCTCTTGAAAACCATGTTAAAACCGCACTACGATATAGCACACTTAATAAGGAGAGAACAGTTGCGCAATATGAATAAATATTTTCTGGTCGGGCTTAGCGCCCTAGTCCTAGCGGGCTGTGCCTCCAATGAAGAGATGATCGAGGTTGATAAGCCAGACCAAAGCATGCCTTCACGCATTGATTTGACCACTGGCGAGACATACGGCAACGACAGTGACTTTATGGTGCAAACCGCCCATGGCGTTAGCTCTTCGGGTGTAGAGATATTCTCTTTGGATGGACCGGGCGCTAATTTAAAGGCGGGAGACGCTGCCTATGCCGCCGCGCGTCCATCCGGTCACACTATCGGTAATTCCAGTGTGGAAATTTCTCCGATTGGTCAACCTAATCTTACATATGCGCAGGATTTGAAGCCTAGAGAATTTCGCGGTGCGCCAGCAGCGCGCAGCGCGCCGGATAGCGGAAATTTCGTTAACATCGCCGCCCCGGGCGAGCCAATGGTACGAATTTACTTTGATCATGACTCCTCAGAACTTGATGAATCCGATGTTCAGAAAATCTCTTCCATCAGCCAGAAATATAACCCAAACCCAGGGCAAGTCCTGAGCGTTGAGGGGCATGCTAGCATGGCGTCTAGCGAAAGTGACCCTGTTCAGCGTAAGGCTGTTAACTTGAAAGTCTCCATGGAGCGTGCTTATGCGGTAGCAAGAGCTTTGATGCATACCGGCGTTCCAGCCAATTCCATTCGCACTGTCGCATGGGGTGAGGAGCGCCCTGTTCCGCCAACTGGCGAAATGGATAGCGAATCAGCGTCAAGACGGGTTGAAATTCTTTCCATTTCAGGGCAGTAATAGCGCTTTAAACCCTTGAAGTAAGGAAATAAGGTCTATGACCC
>JBBKXC010000121.1:0-4438 GCA_037969275.1 Bdellovibrionales bacterium
GCAACATCAAATAAAAACTGCTCGGCTTCTTTGCGGAGCTCATCACGCATACGCTCTTCAATGTTACCCCAATGCTGAAAGCCCTGCTCCTCGATGATATAAGCCAGCGCAATGCGCGAGTTACTATATTCGGCAAGGCGCGCCGCATAGCGTAGCGCCTTGGTAAATTCCTCTGTTTTGTCAGCCACCAAAAGGAACACGCCTTGCGTGTCTTTGTCTTGTATCTCAGCGCTGGTATTATCTGTCTTGCTATTCATATTTTTATCCCCTTTGCCCTATTTATTTCGGATGACGTTAATCAACCATCCGGTAAATACGGCAATAAAAACACAAAGCAGACCGTACAATAAAGAGCTCTCGGTTGCAAATTGATATATTTGGGCGTTAAGGCCGACCTGTGCTACACGCAAAGTCGTCTTCTTACGTTCGATAACTTTATCCTTGCGAAACAATAACGTCTCGATCACATATTCCCCAGTCGGCACATTGGCGGGCAAATACATTGTGACGCGAAAGAAGTTATCATTCAAAAAAGTAAGAGGCTTGGCTTGCAAGGGGAAAAGCCCATGAACTTGCTTGTTTCTAACCAGCGCTTCTTGAAAGTGCCGGATTCGCTCCATATCAGGCGCGGCGTCATTGGGGTTGAAGACAAGCGTATTAATACCAACGCCGTTCTCGCGCAGCATTAATTCCTCACGGTCGGTAAAGCCTATTTTTTTACTCAGCGCATAATCATAATAAGATGGCACATCCTTGAATTTCATATATTCAGTATTCATCCAGACGCCAAGAACCCTGTTTTTCTTACGGACCGTCATTTCTTTTTCGGGGCCGCGTATAACCACGGCGATCTCGCCCGCTTTTTCCTTCACGCCGTACAACGTCAAATGCGAGCCGTTAAAGCCTGTTGTAATATCAATATGGTTAGAGGCAAGATCAATCGTCAGGGTCTCTTGAGCGCTGGCAGGAGCGATGAGTAGCGCAAAGCCCATAAGGCACAATAATAACCGCAATAACCGCAAGCCCCCAAACATTACATAATCACCGTGGAGTAAAGCTCTACCGGTTGTAAAAGCAATTGCATGGCCAGACGAATACTCACAGCCAAGACAAGAATGGCCAAAATAGTACGCGCGTGGGAAGGCTTAATAACCCGTGCAAAGACAATCCCGAACTGCGAGCCTATAACGCCGCCCACAATCAGAATAACCGCAAGCAAGATATCAACCGTATTATTCATTGTTGCATGCATGATTGTCGCGGCAGCGGTCGTAAAGATAATCTGAAAGAGCGATGTCCCCGCCGCCAAAATGGTGGACATACCCAAAATATAAATCATAGCCGGAACAAGAAGGAAGCCCCCGCCGATACCAAGAATAGAGGCCAGAATACCCCCGACAAAGCCAATACTGCCCGGCACTAACGCGCTTATATACAGCTTCGAGCGTGGGAAACGCATTTTATACGGCAAACGGGCAATAAAGGGGGATACCTGCTGGGAGTTAAACTGGGAACGCACAGTCTTTTTCTTGATAAACGCCGTGAATATGCTTTCTGTTAGCATCAGCGTTCCAATAGAACCAAGTAATACGACATATAAGAGCGACACAGCGAAATCGATCTGCCCAAGATATTGCAACATCCTAAAAATCATAATGCCGATAAAGGAGCCTAATATACCCCCGGCAAGCATCACCATGCCGATTTTCACATCGACATTGCCGCGTTTAAAATGCCCGATTGTGCCGGACATACCAGAGGCGACAAGCTGGCTGGCCTGCGTTCCAACGGCTACAGCTGGCGGGATACCAAGAAAAATCAAAAAGGGCGTGGTCAAGAAACCGCCGCCTACTCCAAAAACGCCAGATAGAAAACCAACCATGCCGCCCAGAAGGAAAATTGTTTCAGCGGGTACCGAAATCTCTGCGATTGGTAGGTAAATCTGCATATATCTAACACGGAAAGTTAATTATTATTATGCTCTTACAATGCCCGAACGCACAGTAACATGCAAGAATAAGGAAAGACTGATATAGAAAAAATCAGGAATGAGTAAGCTTAGTAAACACTCACATCAATGTCGCGCGCGCCTTGAATGCGCAGGCTACCATTATAGAAGTTACGGTAATAGCCGTTTTTAGCCTGATTGATCTCTTTGCGGAAGTCGACAGATTTCACAACACTTAGGAAAGACTGGTGCCATTGATGGTAGGAATGTATCTCGGCAGAGCATTCGACAATATAGGCCTTATTATTATAGAGAGAAACAAGCATCAAAGCGCGCTTATCCATTCTTGGGCCTTGCGCAGTTGTGTAAGACGCGCTGGCATAGCTACCAAAACCGCGGCCTAAACCTGCATCGGAATAGACACGCTCGATGCTAACATTTTCGTATTCACCCAAATAGTCTTCCCAGAAACTTTGGCCATAGTTGATACGGGCAACTTCATCGGCGAGATATTCAGGGTAAATTTCAAAGCGCTGATCTTCGCGAACGCGCAAACGACATGTGGCGTGGTTATTAATTCCGGGAGCCATAACGGCGTAAATATCATCATCGCGCTGGTTATGTGTCGCCAACCAGCGATCCGGATAGGTAAATGACATATGCGTATCGGCATCTTCCCAATAGAAGATTTCTGCGCTCGCTTTAGGCGCACTAGCGGCGCCGAGCAGCAATACTGATAATGATAAAATTATTTTCGATGAAAAAGACATGGTGTGAATCCGTACTCTAATTAGAACTATTATGAATCATTTCCCCCTATGATGCCAGTACAAATATAAATAAGGGGTTAAAGTTCACTCCAAAAGCCCATGATATCCTCAGCTTCTTGCAAAGTTTGTCGCGCGAGGCCCCGCGCTTTTTCATTTCCGGCAGCGAGTATAGCGTCAATTTCCGCCGGATCGGCCATTAGCTCGGCCATACGTTTGGTAATGGGCGCCAAATGCGCAATCGCCACCTCGGCTAAAGCGTCCTTGAATGCCCCATTAGCTTCTGTGCGCCCGCCGAACTCATCGAAAACAGTACTTATTGGTACGCCGGCCAAGGCAGCATAAAGAGAATACAGGTTTCGCACTTCAGGGCGACCTTCAAAATCGCCTTCATTGGATGGAAGCGCTGGCTCCATATCCATCTTCGCTTTTTTGATCTTTTTCGCAATGGTGTCGGCATCATCAGTGAAGTTTATGCGGCTCATGTCACTTTCGGCGGATTTACTCATCTTTTGCGCTCCATCCCGCAAGGACATCACGCGCGTTGCGGGGCCCGTAATGTAAGGCTCCGGCGGGATAAAGAAATCAACGCCGTAGCGCGTATTAAAAGTAGAGGCCAGCTCGCGCGCAAGCTCAAGATGCTGCTTTTGATCCTCACCAACGGGAACATGCGTAGCTTTATAAATAAGAATATCTGCGGCCATCAGCACCGGATAGGAGAAAAGCCCAAGCCCTGCCCGCTCCGAATTTTTTCCCGCCTTGTCTTTAAATTGCGTCATGCGCTCCAGCTTGCCCATTTGAGACATCGTGGCCAAAAGCCACATAAGCTGAGAGTGAGCAGGAACGGCCGATTGCACAAAAATAGCTGATTTCTTTGGGTCAATTCCCGCCGCAATGTAGGCGCAAGCAATCTCGCGCGTTGCATTAGCGAGTTTTTCACGCTCATAAGCTACCGTAATAGCGTGCAAATCTACAACGCCATACAGACATTCCGCGCCCTCATCTTGTAGCGCGACAAAGTTTTTCAATGCGCCAAGATAATTTCCTACATGGAGATGGCTGGTTGGTTGCATACAGGAAAGAATTCGTTTCATAGGGATTGGCTCACACTAATTTAAAAAACCGTCTTTAGCATGAAAGCTGGGCAAAGTTAAGCGGAAGTCTTCGCGTTTCTTTTAAGTTTACGCAAAGATGACAAATCAACAACGCCCGTTAACCAGACAAATAGCCCATAAAAACCGCCGGCTGCGACCACGACAAGGCCAAGAACTATGATTTTATGCGTAATGTATGACGGAAGTATTACAGCCAGCCCAAAAACAATCGCGGCCATTAAAGCCGAACCAATAACAATTTTCATCCCGTTTTTCTTGAACTGCGCATCAAACTCAACCACGCGGGTTTTGCGCAACGCCCGCAAATGAAGGCCGAGTTGCAGCCATCCGGCCAGACCTGTCGCAAAAGCAATGCCCGCAACACCGATATACTGCATCAGGATAACACTGAGGATGATATTGAATACAGTGGCGATGATCGAAATGCGCACCGGCGTTGTGGTGTCCTGCCGCGCCCAGTGCAGGGTTGAAAATACTTTGGCCAAAACATAAGGCGGAAGACCAAGCGCATAGCCCATTAAGACATACGACGTAACAGATGTATCGGAGGCGCTAAAAGCTCCACGCTCGAATAAAGTGCCGATCAAAAGCTCCGGTATAACCATGAG
>JBBKXC010000122.1:0-2733 GCA_037969275.1 Bdellovibrionales bacterium
GCCGTCTGCGCAGCCCAAAAAGCTTTCCCGCATTGGCGCGATATGGGCGCGGAAGGCCGCGCAAAAATCATGCATAAATTGGCAGATCTATTGGACGCAAATTTAGCGGCGTTAATCGAGGCCGAAATTAATGATAACGGTATGACGCGCAGCTTTGCAGCAAACGCCGAAGTCCCGCGCGGCGCAGCAAATTTCAGAGCCTTTGCCGATGCGGCTATAAATTTTTGCGCGGCAAAATCGTTTGAAAACGACATGGCTGAGGGCGTTATACGTCATGAACCCGTTGGCGTTGTCGGCACAATAAGCCCTTGGAATTTACCCATGCTCTTATTCACGTGGAAAGTTGCGCCAGCCCTTGCCGCAGGAAATTGCGTCATTGCCAAGCCGAGCGAAATTACACCGATGAGCGCGTATTTGCTCTCGACTTTTATCAACGAGGCCGGTTTTCCGCCCGGTGTTTTTAATGTCTTGCACGGGACGGGGCCAAATGTGGGCAGCGCCATTACTGCACATCCTGACATTGCGCGGCTATCTTTCACAGGCTCGACCGCTACGGGGCGGTTGATTGGCATGAAAGCCGCCGAGAACTTTAAAAAACCACCTATGCTGGAGATGGGCGGTAAGAACCCTTCGCTTGTTTTTGAGGATGCGGATTTTGATCTGGCCGTTGACGGCGTTATGCGCGCCGCCTTTACCAATCAAGGGCAAATCTGTTTATGCGGGAGCCGCATTTATGTGCAGCAAAATATCTATGATAAATTTCGTGATGCCCTCGTCGAGCGCACAAAAAAAATCATTATTGGAGATCCGCTTGAGACGCAAACGCAGCACGGCGCAACAGTATCAAAAGCGCATATGGAGAAAGTGTTATCCTGCATTGATCTTGCAAAATCCGAAGGCGGTAAAATTCTTTGCGGCGGTGAGCGTGTGCATTTAGAGGGGCGCTGTAAGGATGGCTATTTTATTGCGCCGACCTTAATCGAAGGCGTTACGAATGATAGCCGCACGAATCAGGAAGAAATTTTCGGCCCCGTTGCCACCATCCAGTCTTTCAAGGATGAAGGCGAAGCCGTTATGCTTGCCAATCAATCAAGCTATGGTTTGGCCGCGACTATTTGGAGCGAGGACATGGACAAGGCTAACCGCGTGGCCGCCGCGCTTGAAACTGGCATGCCGTGGATTAATTGCTGGAATGTGCGCGTGCTGGAAACACCTTTTGGCGGCTATAAAAACTCAGGCAATGGACACCGCGAGGGCGCGCCGGACGCGCTTGAATTTTTCAGCGAGAAAAAAACAATTACGACTTTAAAGAAAGATGTAGCATGAGCAAAAACGCCGCAATGATAAAATCCGAAAACGCGCCAATGCCTGTGGCCGATTATGCGCATGGCGTGGAAGTGCCGCTCGATGATACGCGCTCGATGCTTTATCTTTGCGGCATGGGCCCACGAGATAAGGAAACCAATAAAGTGCCGGGCGTTACACTTGGCAGCAATGGCAATGTTAAGGGTTACGACATCGAAGCGCAGACCCGCAATGTGTTCAAAAACATTGATACTGTGATCAAAGATGCGGGCGGGCGCGGCCTTCGTGATGTGGTTGATGTGCAAGTTTTCCTCATAGATATTGCCAATGATTTCAAAGCATTTAATGCGCTTTGGAAAGAATTTATGGTGAGCGAAGATGGCTGGATGCCGACGCGCACAACAGTTGAAGTCAGCGCTCTACCACTTCCAGAAATATTTGTTGAATTAAAATGTATTGCCCTGATTAACAAGGAGAAATAAGCCATGATGCCGCCGATTAATTTTAAGAAATGGATAGATGAAAACCGCGATAAATTAAAGCCGCCGGTCTGTAATCAGGTAGTTTACAAGGATCATGAATTTATAGTGATGGTCGTTGGCGGCCCGAATACGCGCAAGGATTATCACCACAATAAGGGCGAAGAATTTTTCCATCAAATTGAGGGCGATATGATTTTGCGCACGATGCAAGATGGCAAGCCCAAGGACATCCATATTAAAGAGGGCGAGATATTTTTGTTGGATTGTAATGTCCCGCACTCGCCCCAGCGCTTTGAAAATACGGTTGGCATGGTGATAGAGCGCAGGCGCTCCGAAGGCGAGTTGGACGGCTTTATTTGGTATTGTGATGATTGTCACACCAAGCTTTACGAGGAATACATTCCACTTAAAAGCATTGTTGATGATCTGCCAAAAGTGTTTGCAAATTTTTGGGATAATATGGATCACCGCACCTGTAAAAAATGCGATGCTGTGCTTGAAAAACCGGAACAGAAAACGGCTTAATAATTATGGCGCATCAGTATTATACAGACGAAAAATGGCCGGAAAAGTGGGACGTGCATACGCATACGACCCTTTCGCCGGACACATTTTCGGCGCTGGAAAAATACGCAGCGCGCTATATAGATTTTGTACGTATCCGCGCTCATAAAACCAAACCTTGCTGCGCGGAGATGGTTAATGGCAAGGGCGAGGTTTTGCGAGTCATTGAAGATGATGCCTATGATGGGGCCGTGCGCATTAAAGCCTGCGAGCATCATCATGTGAGTGTTCAAGTTCTCTCGCCGACACCCATGATGATTCCGGATTTTGTTGATAATGCTGGCGACGCCGCGGAAATTTGCAAAATTTTGAATGATGATAACGCAAGATTAGCGGCGCAATTTCCACAACGTTTTATTGCGCTTGGCGCGCTGCCGATGCT
>JBBKXC010000123.1:0-5821 GCA_037969275.1 Bdellovibrionales bacterium
ATTTAAAGATGTGACCGTCACGGTCAATTATCACACCGATATTACGATTGCTTCTGAACTCAAAGAGGGGGAGTGCGCTTTTGAGGCTGTAAAAGCGAACCAGTTGAAGCATCATGAGGCCAATGTGCGTGTTGTCGAGATGCTCACCGAGCAGCTTAGAGCCGATCTTCCTGAGGTCCTTACGAAGCTGGAACACAATTACGTTAGTCGGGTCAAAGTTAAGCCGTCTTTTAGGGAAATGAAGGCGGGACTTCAGCAAAAGCTCGATTATTATCAGGAGGATATATTGGGCCTGATGGAAGAATATACCGCAAAAATCGATAGCCCTGAGGCTATCCGTGCCTTAGCAGATAGCTGTAAATAAGAATAGGCGCCGAAGCTCGATCTCCTTGCTTGAAAAGCGCCCATATCTGTTGCACTCTAGGGACACTTTAAAAACATAGGGAGATTTGTCATGGCATTTTGGCGCAAGAAAAAGAATTCTGCCGAGCAAGAGCGTGAAGAGCGCGACGAAAAGCTTTTACACCGTAAGGGTGATCCTGCAATAGAGCCCTCCACGGATTATGAAGCCGAAATGAGCGAGGAGCTACGTCATGAGCTTAACGAAACCGAAATCGAGGTTATTGATGAGTTAGAGGCATGCCCTGTTCCAAAACATATGGCTGGAGATGATCGCAAAGAGAAAGATGAGCTTGCGGATCATAGCAATGAGGGGGGCTGGCTCTCGCGCCTGACCTCTGGCCTTGGGAAGTCTTCCCATAAAATCACGCAAGGTCTTAGCGATATTCTGACGAAGAAAAAGCTGGATCAGGACATGCTGGACCAGTTAGAGGAATTGCTCATTACGGCTGATCTTGGCCCTAAAACCGCGCAGAAAATTGTGAGTGAGTTTTCCGAGGGCCGTTTCGGTAAGGATATCAGCGAAGATGAGATTAAACAGGCTTTGGCTCTCAGTATGACAGCAATACTCGAGCCCTCTGCAAAACCGTTAGAGATCACTAAGCCTGCCGATGGGCCTTTCGTAATTTTGGTGTGCGGTGTAAACGGCGCAGGTAAGACAACGACAATAGGCAAAATGGCGCATGACTTTACGATGCATCAGCGCAAATCTGTGATGCTGGCTGCCGCCGATACATTTCGCGCCGCCGCCATTGAGCAGCTTAAGGTCTGGGCGGAGCGTGTGCATTGCCCGCTGGTTGCCAAGGACATTGGCGCGGACTCTGCCGCCGTGGCTTTCGAAGCCTATGATCTGGCAAAAAAGGATGGCCGCGATATCTTGATGATTGATACGGCTGGACGCCTGCAAAACAAACAAAATCTTATGGCCGAGCTGGAAAAGATTATCCGCGTCTTGAAAAAACAAGATGAGTCGTTGCCTCACGCCGTTCTATTGGTTCTTGATGCGACAACAGGGCAGAATGCCTTTTCACAAGTTGAAACATTTCAGAAAATAGTGAATGTAACCGGCCTTATTGTGACCAAGCTGGACGGTACTGCCAAGGGCGGCGTTCTGGTTGGGTTGGCCGATACATTTGGTTTGCCTGTTCATGCAATCGGGGTTGGCGAGAAGGTGGAAGACCTTTCTCCGTTCAGCGCAAAAGACTTTGCAAATTCTCTGGTTGGTTTTGCTAATCCGTAGATGGTATAATTATTGATGTTCAAATCACCAAAATCCTTCAAGACTAAAAAATTCAAAAATGCGCCGGATGCTGTGGCCTATATCACCGAGATATATGATCTGCACATGGCGTTCCTGCGCGATCAATTTCGTGAATTTGCGAAGGGTGCGCTGGATGGCAGCAAGAAAATCCGCGCATGTTACCCATATATAAAGGTAACGAGCATTAAGGCTTATCGCTCTGATTCTCGTCATTCGCATGGTTTTGTGGCGCGCCCCGGTGAATACATGACTACTGTGACGCGCCCTGATATTTTTGCTGAATATCTGAAAGATCAAATTAGCCTTCTGTTGAAAAATCACGGTACAGGCGTCGAGGTCGGCGTCAGCACAACCCCAATTCCTGTACATTTTGCACTCGGTGAGCATTTCCATCTCGAGAAGGATTTAAGCCCTGATAATTTGCGCGATGTGCCGGATCTTTTTGATATACCGGATCTGGATATTATGGATGACGAGATCGCGAATGGGACATTTGTCGTCAAAACTGGTGATGCTTACCCGCTCGCGCTCTTTACAGCGCCGCGCGCCGATTTGAGCTTGCAGCGTCTCAAGCATTATTGCGGCAGCGCGGCTGCGCATTTCCAAAATTACATCATTTTTACCAATTACCAGTTCTATATTGATGAATTTGTAACGATGTGCCGCGATATTATGGCGCCGACCGATGATCCGGACATGAAAAAGCAACGCTTGGAGTATGACGCTTTTGTTGAGCCGGGTGAGAAAGTTACCGTTAATCGTAATTTGAAAGAGAGTGGTTTGAAAGACGAGCAGGGGGCAACGCTTTCGCGTTTACCGCAAATGCCCGCTTATCACCTGAAGCGCGCTGATGGTAGCGGCATCACGATGATTAATATTGGCGTGGGTCCTTCTAATGCCAAGACCATTACCGATCATGTGGCTGTACTGCGTCCACATGCTTGGTTGATGCTTGGACATTGCGCTGGCCTGCGTAATTCCCAGAATTTAGGTGATTATGTGCTGGCGCATGGGTATTTGCGTGAGGATAACATTCTGGATCAAGACCTTCCGCCCAGCATTCCTATTCCGGCGCTTGCCGAAGTGCAGCAAGCTCTTGAGCAAGCTGTGGCGCAGGTCACAGGTTATGAAGGTTATGACCTTAAAAAGATTATGCGCACAGGAACGGTGGCCACAACGGATGATCGAAACTGGGAGCTGCGCGAATCTGTGCGCCAGAATTTACGCCTGAGCCAAAGCCGCGCAATTGCGATGGATATGGAATCGGGCACGATTGCCGCCAACGGTTTTCGCTTCCGCGTGCCGTATGGGACGCTGCTTTGCGTTTCCGATAAGCCTTTGCATGGCCAATTAAAGCTGCCCGGTATGGCTGACACTTTTTACCGCGAGCGGGTAGAGCAGCATTTGCAGATTGGTCTTTTGACCATGCGCATCTTGCGGGACTTCTCCGCCGAGCGTCTGCATAGCCGCAAATTGCGCAGCTTTAATGAAGTTGCCTTCCAGTAAGTAGGGGGGCGCCTTAAAGCTCTCGAATAAATAAGCAATAAAAAAGGCGCCTTAAAGCGCCTTTATTCTTTATATGATCGTTAATCTAAACGCTTAAATTTACCAAAGAGCCTCTGCGAGTATCGCCTGATTCTTGCGTGGAGCCTTCTGCGAGAACGAATTTCTCTGGCTGCGCATTTTGTGTTTCGCTTTTTTGCGTTTGATTTGTCGGCGCGCCTTGAGGGCGAACCTGATCTGTTTGCTTTCCGCTGTTATCCTGACGAATAGGCTGCTGCGCATTCCCCGGTTGGTACGGCGTCGAAAGCGGAACTTGTGTCTGTCCCAATCCTGTAAGTGGTCCTGCCATTAAAACTGATCCCTTTATTAAACCCTTAGTGAGTACTACTTCTTCTATTATACCTAAAAAAGTCTTAAGAAATACTTATACATCAAAAACAAAATTTTTACATCAAAAACAAAATTTTTTAAAAAAATGGCATTTTAATAAAAATCATTATTCCTTTTAACTAAATTGTAATTATTGATCCCTATTATAGGGTCAACGTAAGTGGGGTGCGTATCTAACGCTAGATATTCATTCGGGATAAAAAACAAATAATTACAAGCATTTATAAGATGCGGGGCACATATAATGGATTTAAACTATTTAAATAATGCATCAGAAGTGGTGCCAATGTTAGTAAGGCTGCATGACAGTCATAAGCTCTATTCACTGGCCAAGGATAAAAAGCCGATGGCGCAAGCCGAGCTTTCAGCCGCGATTACAGAATTAATCGGACTTAAGACGAGCGCTCGTGAAGAGGAGCTTATTGCAGATGTCCTTATAAGTCTCATGCGTCAGGCGGAGACAGACTTAAAGGCGGCGCTTTCTGATCGTTTGTCAGGGATGAACGCCGTTCCACTGCGCCTTGCGCTTTATCTCGCGAATGAAGAGATTGAAGTGGCGGGGCCGATGCTTAAGCTGAGCGATGCTTACAGCGATCTTGATCTTCTTTATATTATTCAGTCCAAATCGGCAGAGTATTGGCAGGCCATTGCACAGCGTAAAGAACTTAGCAATCAGGTGATTATGCTGCTTACTGGAACAGGAGATACGCTTACAGCGCGTAAATTGATGGAAAACATGGATATCGTCATTCCAAAGCCGGTCATCGAGACTTTTGCGGATATGGCTGAGGGGAATGATACGTTAGCCAAACCTTTATTACACCGCCCCGAGATTAACGATGATATGGCGGCAAGACTATATAGTGTCGTCGGGCAGGAATTGAAAAAACACATTGCCGAGAACTTCGATGTCCCTATGGATATATTGCTCGGGGTTGTGGATGAGGTTGTGCTGGAATTCAAGGGGATTTCCGCGAGTGAATTTACACCAAGCAAATCTGTTATGACGACAGCGCAAAGGCATAAGGAGCAAGGGTTGCTCACAGTGAGTTTCATGGTTGGAAGCTTACGCCGCGCGCAAATTCAGAGCTTCATTGCGCAGCTTTCTATTTTCGCCGATACGCCCGCTTCTGTCGTTGAGGAGTTGTTGGGGCAACCCAAAGGTACGGGGCTTGCGGTTATGTGCCGCGCAAAGAACATTGATAAACAAGATTTTGTGACAATGTTCTTGCTGACAAACCGCATTCGTGAGAAGGGACGCATGGTCGATCTTCACGATATGAACCGCGTCGTGAACTATTATAACGCTCTAACGCGTGATGTTGCCGAGAGCATTCTTCGCTCGGCGACATCTAAAGTCCGTAACTAATTTTTTAAATTTTTTAAGCTGCTTTTTTATTATTGCTTAGCGCTGCGACGCCAGGCAGGGTTTTACCTTGCATCCACTCCAAGAATGCGCCGCCCGCTGTAGAGACATAAGAAAGCGCGTCCATATGGCCGGAATTTTCCAGTGCAGCAACGGTATCGCCGCCGCCAGCTACGCTGAGGAGCTTTCCGGCTTTAGTAAGCTCGGCCACTTTAGCGGCGAGCGTATTTGTTCCAGTATCAAAGGGCTTGATCTCGAAGACACCAAGCGGACCGTTCCAAAGCAGTGTCTTGCACTTTTCCAATGTTTTACAAATATAATCCAAACTCTGCGGGCCAGCGTCAATCGCGCGCGCGCCATCGGGGATATGCATGGAATCAACCGTTTCAAAAGGAGCGTTTGGCGCTATCTCATGCACAGCAATGCTATCAGAGGGAAGGATGATCTCGCAGCCATGCTTTTCAGCTTGCGCCATGATAGCGCGCGCTTCCTCGGCCATATCTTTCTCGCATAGAGAATCGCCGAGCGCTGCGCCCTTGGCGTAGAGGAATGTATTAGCCATGCCGCCGCCTAGAACTAGATAATCCACACGCTCGGTTAAATGATAGAGAACCTTGAGTTTGCTAGAGATTTTAGAGCCGCCTGCAATCGCCATGACGGGCTTTTCAGGGTTACCCAAGGCGCTTTCTAATGCGTTTAATTCTTCTTCCATGAGTAGGCCAGCGGCGCAAGGGAGGAGATGAGCGACACCTTCCGTGGAGGCGTGGGCGCGGTGGGAGGCGGAAAAGGCATCATTGACGAATATATCGCCTAGATCGGCCAATTTATGAGCAAAACCCTTATCATTGTCGGTTTCTTCCTTGTGAAAGCGGACATTCTCCAGAAGGCCTATATCACCTTCC
>JBBKXC010000124.1:0-2854 GCA_037969275.1 Bdellovibrionales bacterium
CTCTGTGGGTTATTCCATCTAACTGTTTCACCTACAGGGGCATTGTAAGCATTTTGATTCGCTGTGTTTGCATACGCCATGTCGGCATTATCCAAAGACGAGCCAATCTCGCTACCTAGCAAACCGCCAAGAAGTACGCCGGCACCAGTAGCCCAAAGTCGGCCGGAGCCTCCTCCAACTTGTGATCCAGCCAAGCCGCCAAGAACAGCGCCGCCGAGCGCGCCAACGCCCTGCTTAGTTCCCACGCCTTGTGTCGTGTTACAAGCGCCCAAAGAGAGGGTCGCCAAAGCCATTAATACTAATCCGAATTTTTTCATTTAATCTGTACCTTTCAAGTTTTTAACGCAAAAACATTGCGCGCAAGTGGAATGAGAATATATCTTTTTCACACTTGTTGTAAATATGATACGAACGAGCCAGAGGCACCCTTCGCATGAAAAATAATATTCCGGTTAACCCAACTGATCTATTCAATGAATGGTTCCATATGGCCGAAGGCGCGGAAGACACCTATCCCGGCGCAATGGCGCTAGCCAGCGTTGACACAGAAGGCAAACCCGCGGTGCGCATCGTCCTTATGCGCGGATTCAATGAAAAGGGCCTGCATTTTTTTACCAATTACGAGAGCAATAAAGGCAAAGCCCTAATCGCCAATCCCTATGCCGAGGCCAATTTTTACTGGAAATCGCTCGAGCGCCAGATCAGAGTCTTTGGCGTGGTCGAAAAAACAACCCCGGAAGAATCGGATACTTACTTCAATAATCGCCCGCGAGACAGCCGCATTGGCGCTTGGGCTTCCCAGCAAAGCCGTGAGATGGAAGATTACACCACACTGGAAAAGGCTATCGGTCGCTATGATGAAGAATTCGAAGGCATTGAAAACCCGTCCCGCCCAGATTATTGGGGCGGCTTTAGAATTATCCCGCAAAGGGTTGAATTCTGGCATGAACAGCCCTATCGTCTGCATAAGAGATTTATTTATACAAAGGATGAAAGCGGCGCATGGTCAGTAAGCTGGCTTTATCCATAATGACATTATTTATATTTAAAGGAGTAACCCCACCATGAGCGCACAGGCAAAAGACATGAACACACCTATTGATGGCACGCAGTATAGCGAGAATTTCGGCGCAGATGTATCGCGCTTGCTCGATATTGTGGCAAACGCCCTTTACACCAATCACGATGTTTTCTTGCGCGAGCTTATCTCCAATGCCGCCGATGCGTGCGACCGTTTGCGCTATGACGCGATCACAAATCCCGAGCTTATAAGCGGCGATGCCCTATTCCGGATTCATATATGGCCGGACCGTGAGGCGCGCACGCTCACAATTTTTGACAATGGCGTGGGCATGAACGGTGAGGAATTGGCCGATCACCTCGGCACAATCGCCAAATCCGGCACAGCAAAAATTATGGAACAGCTCAAAGCCAGCAATGACACAGGCGCAGACAAGCTCAAGCTTATCGGTCAGTTCGGCGTTGGTTTTTACGCCAGCTATATGGTCGCCGACAAAGTAAGCGTTGTATCCCGCAAAGCCGGAGAAGACAAAGCATGGCTTTGGGAATCCGATGGCCGCAGCGGTTTTAACGTGCGCGAAGCCAATGAGAAGGAAGCCTTTGCGCTTGCCAGCTCTAACCGCGGCACGGCCATTACGCTGCATATCAAAGACAGCGCCGTGGAGTTTCTGCTTGAAGATAAAATCCGCATGACTGTCGAGCAATATTCCGATCACATTGATGTGCCGATCTATCTGGTCGAAGCCGCCCATAAAGACAGCCACGAAGCGGTTAATCAGGCCACAGCCATATGGGCGCGCCCTAAAAGCGATATTACGCCGGAAGAGTACGAGAATTTTTATCGCCACATCACGCACGGCTTTGATGAGCCGGTGATGACCAGCCATTGGAAAGCCGAAGGCACAATTGAGTTTACTGCGCTTATTTACCTGCCGACTATGCGCCCGTTTGATTTGTATGATCCGGGCCGTCAGGGCTCTGTTAAGCTTTATGTACGCCGCGTTTTCATCTCCGAGACGATTGAAAACCTGATGTATCCATGGCTACGCTTTGCGCGGGGCGTGATTGATAGCGAGGATCTGCCGCTGAACATTAGCCGCGAAACGCTGCAATATAACCCGATCATCACCAAAATCCGCAGCGCAGTCACCAAAAGAGTTCTGAGCGATCTCAACAAGCTTTCAACCAATGATGACGCCGCGTTCCAGACATTCTGGGGCCAATTCGGCGCAGCCCTGAAGGAAGGGCTCTATGAGGCTACCGAGCACCGCGACGACATCTTTAAAATCTGCCGTTTCTTCAGCACGCATGATAAAGGCGAGAAGCTGTGCAGTCTAGATGATTACATCTCCCGCATGAAAGACGGCCAAGATGAGATTTACTACATTAGCGGCGAATCTCTAGAGGCGCTGAAAAACTCGCCGCAGCTCGAGGGCTTTCAATCCCGCGGGCTCGAGGTTTTGTTCTTTACCGACACGATTGATGATTTCTGGCTACAGCAAGCGCCGGAATATAAGGATAAAAAGTTCAAATCCGTAACCAAAGGCGATATAGCGCTGGAGAAATTCGATGCGGATAATGCGGATGAAACTCCGGAAGACAAAGAGAAAAAGGCCAAGTCGGATGAAGGGCTTAAGCCGCTTATTGCAAGTTTAAAGAAAGCCCTGAGCGATGAGGTTGAGGATGTGCGCATTTCTAATCGCCTCACAGACTCACCCGTTTGCCTTGTTGCGCCCGATCATGGCGTGGATATGCATATGGAGCGCGTATTGAAGATCCACCAGAAATATTCGGGCTCGACCAAGCCGGTTCTGGAGATTAACAAAAACCATAG
>JBBKXC010000125.1:0-3386 GCA_037969275.1 Bdellovibrionales bacterium
GCCCTCGATCATCAATGGCCAATAGGCTTTAGCATTGGCGCCGGAACCTATGACAGCGCCGTTATTGATCTGGACGCCGCCATTCATCAATCGGACGCTCTTATGTACGAGATCAAAAAATCCGGTAAAGGCCGCGTCACGATCATTGATTATCACCAGAGCGAGAATAAATAATGGCTCCCTAATTTGCATTTTATCAAAAAACCCCTTATATAATAGTTATGGCTACATCAGCAAACCCGTTAGAAATTAATTCCGAAACACCTGTTTTGAAACAGATGTTTGACGCACACGGTCTTAATACCGGAAGCACCCCGTTGGAAACCGGCTCTGACGTTGCCGATCAAGACGGCCAAGGGGAAGCGCTATCTGATTGCGCTTTAAATTTTGGCCAAGACAGTTCATGGTCAAACCGTTTTAAAGAAGTTCAGAGTTTATTAGACAGCCGTGACTTCAAGGGCGCGGCAGAATCTCTTTTGAACATGAATATGGATGCGCTGCCACTTAGTTTTGTAGATAAATACGCTGATTTAATGGAATATACCGCTGATCATCTTGATGAAAATGCAGGATATATACTTTTTGAGATGGCCGGACGCCAAAATATGATCACCCATCTCAAAGATACACTTAATGTCTTTTTAGATACTAGCGCAGAATTCCCATCTTCACTTTCTGCTCTTGGTGATAATGCCCCCATGTTCTCAGATACGTCCTTCGGTAGTTTGATAGAAATGTTTAGCGCAGAAGGGCCGCAAGCCAATACAGATACAGGGGTTTTAAGCGCCTATATGGCTTCTCAGGGGCGCGCCATGGTCATGGAAAGCCTTGGCAATTCTAATTCGGCGCTTATGCAGAATATATTTGCGCTTGATCTTGGCAATCAGCCAGCTCCTATGCCCGTAATGTACGCCGCCCCCGCGCCGCGTCCCCCCAGCATGATGTTTTAATCTTCAATAAAGCCTATAATTTGGATGGCTTTTTTGCTCCGGTGTGATATTTAATCCCTATGACAAGTCAAACTGCATCTTTAGTTCCCGTTCAGGCTGAAGCTTCTATCGGTGATTACTTTGCGCTGCTTAAGCCCAAGGTCATGAGCCTTGTGGTTTTCACCGGTTTTGTCGGTATGTGGATTGCGCCGGGTTTAAACACGCTGCACCCATTTTTAGCTGCCGTCGGTATATTGTGCCTTGCGCTGAACGCTGGCGCGGCTGGCGCAATCAATATGTGGTATGACCGCGATATTGACGCGGTTATGAACCGCACGAAAGAGCGCCCACTTCCCGCTGGCCGCATCGCGCCTGATGATGCGCTAGCCTATGGTCTTATTCTTTCCTGCCTTTCCGTTATGGTGATGGGCCTTGCCCTGAACTGGATGGCCGCAGGGATTTTGGCTTTTGCCAATGTTTTTTACGTTGTGGTCTACACAATGTGGCTGAAACGCTCGACACCGCAAAATATCGTAATCGGCGGCGCTGCTGGCGCTTTCCCGCCTATGATTGGCTGGGCGATGGTGACGGGCGATGTGACGCTGATGCCTTTGCTGATGTTCATGACAATCTTTATCTGGACGCCGCCGCACTTTTGGGCGCTCTGCCTTTTTGCTAATGAAGACTACAAACGCGCGAATATCCCGATGATGACCGTCGTTGCTGGCAATAAAAGCACAAAGCGCCAGATGCTGGCCTATACGCTAGTGTTATTCCCGATCACACTCGCGCCATTTATATTGGGCTATTCGGGCTGGATTTACGGCGTTTCCGCCTTTGTCCTTAGCGGCTTATTCATCTTGAGCGCAGTACGCGTGCTGGGCAGCGATGATCTCAAGCCCGCTAAAATGATGTTCGGCTATTCCGTTTTCTATCTCTTTGCCCTGTTTACGGCTCTAATGGTGTCGTAAAGAACCGCCCTTTATCGAGGAATTTTCCATGCCCCATAGCGATCTACATAAAAAGAAATTTAAAAAGAACCTTCTGGTACTCGGCATCGTATTTGGTCTTGGCGCGTTGATATGGGCAATTACCATCATCCGGATGTCCTCATGAACAAAACGCAGCAAATATATGAACTTTATAAACCTAGAACCGTACTGATTACCGGCCCTACGGGAGATTTTGGCAAGGCATTTGCGCATCGTTTCGCCAAAATGGGTTGCCGCCTTGTTCTGCCCGGCCGTGATATCGAGAAGCTGAACGCCCTGCAAAAAGAGCTGGGCGAAACGTATGAAAATTCATTTCACATCGGCTTTTGCGATATGTCCCACCGCGATTCAATTGAGCAATTCATGCGCGATTTGCCTGAAAAATTTCAAGATATTGATCTACTTATCAATAACGCCGGTCTTGCGTTGGGACTAGAGCCCGCGCAAAATTGCGATCTGGATGATTGGATCACCATGATTAATGTTAATGTCACCGGGCTTACCATCATGACGCGCCTTGCCCTAGAGGGCATGGCAGCGCGTAAAAAGGGTCATATCATCAATATCGGCTCGACTGCCGGAAGCTACCCCTATCCTGGCGGCAATGTCTATTGCGCCTCCAAGGCTTATGTTCAGCAATTTTCGCTCGCGCTACGCGCCGATCTGCTCGGCACCAATATCCGCGTCACAGATATAGAACCAGGCATGGTAGAAACACAATTTTCTAAAGTGCGTTTCAAGGGTAATGAAGATAAAGCGGCCTCAGTCTACGCCGGAACTACTCCGCTCAGCGCCGAGGACATCGCCGAGAGCGTAGTTTGGGCCGCCACTTTGCCTGAACATGTGAACATCAACAGACTAGAGGTTATGTGCACATCCCAAGCATTCGGGCCACTCACCGTCCACCGCACATAATTACTTTTGGAAAAATTCGCCTGCAGCCTTTTGAGACTTTGCGGCGCGAAAAAATTCATGTATCCTATAATTATGAACAAATCGCTTCTATATTTATCGCTTTTCACACTGTGTTTGACCGCTTTTGCAAATTTGCACAGCGCAAACGCGCAAGAGCTTGATACATCCGAAGCCTGCAACATTCCGCGCGATGTAGAACCAACCAAAGCCACCGATGAGCGCTGGGTATATTGCGATATCCATAGCCGCCAGTTTGCCTACCGCGAAAAGCAAATTGACTACAGAAACCAGCTTAAAGCTCGCCAAGAAGGCTACCGCAACTCGACTAAGACCGCCGAAGATAATTACAAGCAAGCCCTAAAAGATCATTACGCCACATTAAATAACTAATATGGCTTGAGCCTTTCCTCTTCATACTTTAAGAAAAGGACATGAGCAATCACCCCCCCACCCCCCAAGATGAACTCGTCCGCAAGAATGCACGGCTTGGCCTAACCGTTTTGGCCGTTGTACTTTGCATGGTCGCTTTGGCATTTGCCTCTGTACCGCT
>JBBKXC010000126.1:0-5401 GCA_037969275.1 Bdellovibrionales bacterium
TCCACTGTATTTTCAAATGTCGGAAGGTCATCATTGGTTTTAATAGCCTCGACTTCGTCCAAAAGCTTTTGCAAAGCCCAGTCTATTGCCGGCATAAGATCGGCGGTTTTGATCTTGTCAAACGCGGGAGCGCCATGCGGCAGCTTTGGCGGATTAATGAGAGCATTGCTCGATGCGTTGGCGGAAAAATCCTTTTTTGGATCTTGTGTCATGGTCAGATACTCCCTTAGTCATAATTTTTTATTATTGAAATAAGAGTCTGTTTTAATGAGTGCCGCTCAAAACGTCAAGTAGAATCCATAATAATGGAAGGGTGCGTAGGCCGATATTTTCCGATTTTGCTTGGATTCCTGCTATAATGGACTATATTGAAATCTTGGAAATCGTTTCAAATCTTATAAGGAGACAGTGAAACTATGGAACAGAATCGTTCTACAATTACCCAGACCCGCGCAACCACTTTTGATGTTGGTCTACAAAAATATATGCAGCGCGTTTATAACGTTATGGCTGCCGGATTGGTGCTGACAGGATTTGTTGCTTATGTGACATTCCAAACGCCCGCTTTATTCCAAGCCATTAATGGTACATTCCTTGGAATTATCGTGGCTTTGGCCCCGCTTGGTATTATCTTCTTCGGCCTGACACCGCGCAAGGTTGCGGTTATGTCGACTGCCACAGTGAGCGCACTATACTTTGCTTTGACCGGCCTAATTGGCCTATCAATGTCTTATATCTTCGCCATGTACTCCAGCGATAGTATTGCGCGCGTGTTCTTTATTACGTCCGGTATGTTTGCTGCGACTTCTATATACGGATACACCACGAAAAGAGACCTGACGGCTATGGGCGGCTTTTTGATGATGGGCGTAATTGGTTTGATTATCGCGATGGTCGTGAACATCTTCCTGCAATCGACCATGATGCAATTTGTGATTTCCGCTGTCGGCGTATTACTCTTTACGGCCCTGACCGCTTGGGATACCCAGCGCATCAAAGAAACCTATAATTCAGCGCATGGCAGTGAGACATTGACCAAAATGGCCACAATGGGCGCTTTGAGCCTGTATCTGGATTTCATTAACTTGTTCCAGTTCTTGCTTCAATTGCTTGGTAACCGTAACTAGTCACTCGGTCTATTCATAAATTTCAAGAAACCGCCTCTTAATGGGGCGGTTTTTTTGTGTCTTGACATTGGTGTGCAATATCAGCACTTTAGGAAAAATTTTTTTACAATAGAATAAGGATTACCCAGTATGTTTAAAGAATTCAGAGATTTCATCGCGCGCGGCAATGTCATGGATATGGCCGTTGGTATCATCATGGGCGCGGCCTTCACGGCCATTGTTAATTCTATGGTCGGCGACCTTATTATGCCGCTCATCGGTGTAGCGACCAGCGGCGTTGATTTCGCTGATAAATTTGTATCTTTGAACGGCACAGTTTATGAAAACCTGCAAGCCGCCAAAGATGCTGGCGCGCCTGTCATCACATATGGCGTCTTCTTCAATGCTGTTATCAATTTTGTGATTATCTCTTTTGTTGTGTTCTTGCTGGTCAAAAACGTAAACAAGCTCAAGAAGATGGCCGAGAAGGAAGCAATCGAAGAAGCAGCAGCTCCTGTCGAGCCTCCTGCCGATGTTAAGCTTCTGGCGGAAATCCGCGATTTGCTTGCCAAGAAGTAAGCTAAGATGAGTTATGCTTAAACGCCCACTCAGTGGGCGTTTTTGCTTTTGTGGCTTGAAAAAATTGGCTCGATTATTGCATAGGGCTTGTTGTCAACGGATTACAGAAAGGTCCATAAATGGCAATAATCAGTAAGTATAAATCGAGCTCCTACGCACAAAAGCTCAGCAGTGCTCGATCCAACACTAAAAAAACTTATTTCAACCCTTCACTCTCACAGGCAAAAAGAACGACAGCATCGGCAAAAACGTCCGTAAAAGCGGTTGCTGCGGTAAAAAAAGTCACAACGCCCACGGTGGCCACATCCCTAAAAACCTTCGAAACATCTCTTAATACCTTTACGGCCAACATGACACAGTCCATGACGGGGATGTCGAGCGCGCAGCAAACGCAGATCACCACGGCTATGAACACCATCAAAGACGCACTGGCCGAGATAAATACGGCTGTAAAGACCACCCCTGTCGCAACGCCAGAGCCAGTAAGTCCTGCTCCAAATGATCCGGTGAATGAAAATACGCCGCCAATCGAGGGAGTGCCGGTCTATCCTGCAGATAGTAGCGATGGCAGTATGGGCGAGGCGCTGCCGCCTACTTCAATCGTCGAAAGTGATCATCCGCCCGATAATGTAATGGGGGGCGAAAGCGTCATAGCCGAAGGCGCAAACAATGATAATCCAGGGGACGTTGCAGGGATTGCCTACATTAGCCCAAGTGAAAACCCGCTCATTCTCGCGCAAATCATCGCGAACGAAGCCGCGTAAAGCTAGCGCCTACCCTTTTAAAGAAACGCATCTCACAAGGGGTGCGTTTTCTTTTATGGCATTGGTTCAAATTTTTACTTGATTGCGGCGCGATAATTGCCTATTTTCCGCATACCTTATTCTTAAGGGCCCTTAGCTCAGCTGGGAGAGCGCTTGCATGGCATGCAAGAGGTCAGCGGTTCGATCCCGCTAGGGTCCACCAATTTCTCAAAATTTTCATTCCCTCGAATAAGCGCGTTATCGCGCCATTACAACTTGAGGGAATAGGTAAATAATTACTTTACCTATGGTTTCATATGGTATAGACATAAGTTTAATTAATTTTCGGGGGGGAAATTTGATGACACATAAAATTTCTATAAAAATATTTTTATTACTTTTGTCAGCGCAAGTATTTTTAATTTCTGGCTGTGCGCAGAAAGCTTCATGGCATGCCGATGAAGTTGCGAGGTCAGAGAACCAGACACTGACTGTCGGCGAAGTTCAAAGAAACATTAAAAAAGGCATGTCCGGTGGACAGGTAGCAGAAGTGCTCGGATCTCCCAATGTTGTCACAACCGATGAAAACGGTAATGAAGTCTGGATGTATGACAGATTTTATACAGAGCAAATTGCCTCAGGCAGTAATGGCTTAACTTTCACGCTCAGCAATGTTGTGGGCGGCGCTGCCAGAACGTCACAATCAAGTATTACCGTGATAATTAAATTTGGCGCGGATCATATGGTGCGTGATTACGCATATCATAAATCGAGCTTCTAAAAGTAAAGTAGTTAGTTGATGAAAATGGTGTTCCGTAGCTTTCTTATTGTTTTTGCGCTTATTTCTCTTGTTGCATGTAATCAGACAATTCCTAAAGAAGCTTTGCAATTATCCCAGGAGTCTTTTGCCTTACGTCAGTTGCAAACGCGTGCATTTGATACTTCCGATGAAAAAAGCCTTCTTGTGGCTGGCGCCGGAGTATTACAGGATCTGGGTTTCAACATTGATGAATCTGAAATTAATTTGGGTGTAATTGTGGCGTCCAAAGATAGGGATGCCACAGAAGCCGGACAAATAGCAGGGGCCATCTTTATGGCTGTAATGTTTGGCGTGAATACACCCGTTGATAAGAATCAGAAAATTCGCGCTTCTCTCATAACCAATCCTATCAATACGAAACAGATTAATTTGCGTGTGACCCTTCAAAGAATAATCTGGAACACACAGGGACAGGTTTCAAGAACTGAAAGTATTACGCAGCCGGAAATTTATCAGGAATTCTTTAGTAAGCTGTCCAAATCTGTTTTTTTGGAAGCGAATGAAATTTAACAGGAAGTAAGATTTTGAAAATATTACCTTTTATATTTATGGCGTGTCTAGGTCTTACCGCTTGTCAAACAACATCCATGAATCAGGTTATGGAATCTTCTGGGTCGCAAGTGCAGCTTAGACAGATGCAAACCAGAACATTTGATACAACAGACCATATAAAAACATTGCGCACTGTAATAGCAACCTTACAGGATTTAGGGTTTGTAATTGATAAGGCCGATCATGATCTTGGGACGGTGAGCGGTACGAAGCTGGATGGCTATCAGTTGAGGATGACCGTTTCTGTTCGCTCTAAGGGGCAGACGCAAACATTGGTGCGTGCAAATGCCACTTATAATGTTACGCCTGTTGAAGATCCTCTGCCGTACCAGCAATTCTTTACCGCGCTTGAGAAGGCAATGTTTTTAACCGCACATACTGAAAGTCCAAGCAATGAAGAAGCAGTAATGAATAAGGTTTCTGCACCGACACATACGGATGAGCCCGCTCCGAAACCTCTCGAAGTGGAAGATAAGCCCAGTATTTGGGAAGAGTTATAAAGCGCTTACTAATTTTATAATTATATAAAACTGCGCATAGATTGCATTCCCTTAAAACGGCGCGTTCTCGCGCCAATCCCTATCTTCTGCACTCTCAAGCGTAACCGGAGCGCCGCGCGCCTTAGCATTGCCGCTGCTCAGATTTATATCCAGTGCCTCTAGGGCGCTTTCAATCGGGATGAAATTATTGAGGCCGGACAGCGGGCCATCGGCGTCTGTGTATTTCGAAACTGTAATGCCCACCACATTGCCATTGGCGTCCAGCAGTGGGCCGCCGCTATTGCCGCCATGGACTTCCGCGTCGGCTTGAATGATGGGGAGGCGCGTATGGGGCATGATGCGCTGGGCGCTTACTATGCCTTTGGTGAGCGTGTCTTGCAGGCGGGTATAGCTGGGCGCGCCGATAACAAAGATATCCTCGCCAACTTGCGTTTGGGATAGGCGCAGAGGGAGCGGTTTAATATTAAAGCCGGGCGGCGTGTCTTCCAGTTTCAAAAGGGCGACATCGCGCTTGCGATCAAGGCGCAGCACTTCGGCCACGAGCTTTTCTTTCTTGCCGGATGTGACAATGCGCATACGGTCCGCGTCCCCCACGACATGGGCGTTGGTCAAGATGTGGCCTTGGTCGGTGATAAAAAAGCCGCTGCCGTGACCTGCCTTTTGGATGATGACAACGCTGTCCTTAATATCTTCCCAGCGGCCAGCAGCGGGGGCATGAGAGGCGTTATCCAGATTAAGCGTTATCTTTTCATTGGGATCAAACAGGCGGTTTGGCGATTCATGCGGATCATTGATAGATTTGGGCATCTTATCAGGCGCTATGCCATTAAAAACCAGATCATTGAACGGCATATCAGAGCCAAGATTATGAATGGCCGCGCCCAGCGCATCTTCAAACAATAGCTCTATGCCCTCATAATTGGAGTGTTTGAGTGTGCCATAGCCCTTGGTCGTGGCCTTGTATACAGTGCGGCGCGTCAGGAGGTCAAAGACGCTCCACTCCACCTCAACAAAGCCCTCGCCAGTTTCGCCTTGACCCACGCGCCAGAAATTGGTTTTGCGGCAGACATCGATCTTTACATCGGTAATGCGCCCGCCAAT
>JBBKXC010000127.1:0-2956 GCA_037969275.1 Bdellovibrionales bacterium
TTCATTTCGTGATAGACCTGATACTTTTGCGGAATGTGCAAAAGCGCTTCCTTGCCCATCCACCATGAGCGCACCAGCGCGTGGCGCGCAAGCATGTACATGATAGCGGTTTGGCGATCCGCCGATTCATCACCTTGCGGCGCGACGTCCATGAGATCAAGCGAACAGATACGGGCATCGGCGATGTCGAACTGCGTCACAGACGATAGAATAGGATATTCACGGATTGAGGAGGTTACCATCCGTTCAAAAGCGCCAATTACAGATTCCGTACTAAACCCAACGGAGGTTTCTTCAAGCAAGCTACGGATTTGCGGGCGGCGCGAGGCCGTAATGGAATCGTTTAGCGTCGGAACAGCATGGCGCTGCGCCAGTGCGGCGACATGGTACTGGCCAAGATCGAACATTTTGTCGACAACATCCCACCAATACGGGTCTGCCGGCAAATGAACGTTAAATTTCTGGATGGCCTCATCCACTTCGGATTCAAGGCGCGGCAAATAGGGGCGCGCTTCGGCGTTGGCCACCTTATCATCACGCCAGCGGAACATTTCATCCACGACCAATCCGGCAAGCTGCTGGATACCATCATAAGGCTTGTCGTAGCCGGGAGGCGTACAAAGAAGCGTAATCAATTCGACAAGATAGCTGCGCTCTTCCGGCAAAGGGTAGCGGCAACCAAGCTGCGTATCAAAAGGATTAATCGCATATTGGTGCGCCATTTGAAGGCGGTAATAGGCAACCTCATGTTGCCTGTTAAGCGGCAAGGCCTCTTTAATGAGAGAAATAAGCCCTGAAGATGACGGGCCAATATCAATTACGGCGACATAAGGCAATTTGCTCAAACCTGGCCCGAGAATTGTGCCTAAATTCATGGTATTGAGCAAAACGGATTTACCGGCGCCGGGCTGCGCGAAAATAAGATCGAACCATGTTGTGGTGAGGTTAGTTCCGGTTTGGTACGGCCAAACTTTACCATCAGGCGTACGGAAGAGCATAGAGCCTTGCGTAAACGGGCTAGACGGCCTTTGCCACGGTAGAAGTTTCATAATTTCAAACATCGGCGCAACGCCAGTAGGCGCAGTTCCGGCGCACATTACGCCCATGGCCGAAGACATGATGCATTCCAGTGGATCACCGGAAAATTCGCTAACTTGTGTATAGCCCCAACTCTCGACTGATTGAACGAGAATAGAGAGCTGGTCAATGATGGCGTCTTTTTTGTCCGCGGAACACCATGTGGCGAAAGAACAGCGGAAGCTAACAACAGGTTCGCTTCTGGCCATTGCCTGCAAGCCTTCAAGCGAGTATTTAATCTGCTTGTTCGCGGCATTGGTCGGGCCCATCATTGTTGCTGCAAATGCGCGGAACATAGTGGCCTCAGACCCGCCGCCCTCAACAAGGAAGGAAATACGGAAAGGAATATCTGAATCAACCAATCGGTTAAGAAGAACAGGAAAAGCTGTCGCGTCCATAGGTCCAAGCGTCATATCGGCGCCCGCCCAAAGCATATTGCCAACCCTTACAACCGATTGCCCCATAACTTTGGCATCGGCGGCGACAATTTGGTTAGGAAGGTTCGGCCAGAGTAGATCTGACATATCAACCGTGCTTGTTGGTGCGCGCGGTGGAATTGGGTCGCCCGGCAGGCAAGCGCGCCATTTTTCATTCGCGCGATCGGGGAACATATTGCCCCTAACGCTGCGCAAGGCGTCATGCACTTCCATAAGATTGGCGCTAATGCCAAGCTCGTCCAATGAGGACATGATAGATGTGATAAAGCTTTTATGGCGCGTCCGCAAAGGGTCTAGCGCGGCAAACGGATATTGCGCATAGCCGGAATTAAGCCATTCTTTGGCGCGTTCTTTTGCTTCCTTAGAGGAGCGCTCATGCTCACTTTTGGTGAGAATTGAAGGGCGCGTCCACAATACGAAATAGCATTCTTCATGCGTCAAAAAGCGCTCGAGATGGTTCACGCGCTCATCAAAAAGGTCTTCCATATCAAGTCCACATGCCGAAGCTGTAATTCGGCTTGGTCTAATCAAGCTTTCGAGTTCTTTACGAATCCGGTTTGGGTCGCGAGCGAAATAAACTTGTAGGGCGTGACCTTGACGGTCAAATCTTGCGCCAATTTTGATCGTGGAAGCCTCAACGATTTTTTTATATTCTTCATCTCCGATGATTTGCTTGCTGCCTTGCACCTTAACGTAAGAGATTAAGGAGCCGTCAATAGAGACGAGCACAGTGGGGCTATCCGCCGTCTCCAAGTTAATGAGCGACGCGATGGATTGTTTAAAGGCCTTCTGAAAAGGGAGTATTAATTTTTGTAAAAAGCTCATCTACCGGAATAATTCGTTATGTTAGGCTTTAATTATACTCAATAATTTCACTATTCGATAGAAGCTTTTTTATTTTCTTTAAAAGCCTAGGATTGCTGGAGCGCAGCTTTGTATAGAGATATCCATTGCGGCGGCGTTTTGCCGCCAAAAGGGCCGTTTTTAGAGCGCCAATATGCTAAGATTTGCGGGAATTGATTAAATTCAAGATCCGCCTCTTTAATGATGCGCCGATCCAAAGGAAAGAGCCTGACGCCGTTCAGTTTTTTATCGCGGTAATGGTAATGTTTATCACCCAGATAATCGCGCAGCACTTCTGCGAGAATATAAGGATCGTCTGTGCTCAGGCGCTTTTTAGCCTCATCGCGGCGCGCCATGAGCGCATCTAGCGCTTTGCGGGCCGCATCGGCCATGGCGCCCTGAGATATACGCGCAACATATATGGCTCGCGCCAAATGATTAAGGCGGGCTTGTGAAATTTCGGGGAGCCAGATGAGGACGCCGGAGCGCATAGCGCTTACTTTTTCCAAATTATAACATTGGTGGCAAAAAATGCAGACCGTTGCCAGATTCGATTCACGGCTATCGGCGTTGTTATGATTGAGATGGTGGGTTTCTTG
>JBBKXC010000128.1:0-6153 GCA_037969275.1 Bdellovibrionales bacterium
CGCGCCCCTCGCCGGAGAACTATCCGGCCACATCTTTTTTGCCGATCATTATTACGGCTATGATGACGGGCTTTATTGCGCCGTGCGCTTGATCAACGAAGTGGCGCATAGCGGCAAGACACTCTCTGAATTAACCGGACATATCAACAACTTGCACTCAACACCTGAGGTGCGCTTCGAAGTAGAAGAAGCCGAAAAATTCGATCTTGTGCCGCGCGTATATGAAAGCCTCAAATCTGAAAGCGGTGATTTCGAGATAAATGACATCGATGGCGTGCGCGTTACAACGCCTGATGGCTGGTGGCTTTTGCGCCCCTCGAACACCCAAAGCGTCCTTGTTGCGCGCGCCGAAAGCAAAACAAAAGACGGCCTTGAGCGTTTAATCAACATGGCCTGTTCACAAGTGAATAAAATCGGTTATACTCTAGACTTTACAAAGGCTTAATTAGCCATCCATCAGAAGGAACTTTAACCCGTGTCCACACCCGTCGATATTGATTTTCTCGAGCTTCTTGCCTCCAAAATCTGCCATGACCTCATCAGCCCGATTGGGGCTGTGGCTAATGGCATTGAGTTTATGGAAGAAATGGGCGCGGACGCCGGACCAGATGCGATTGACCTAGTGAAGTTCAGTGCAACGCAGGCCAGCGCCAAGCTCCAGGCTTTCCGCTTCGCCTATGGCGCGGGCGGCGGCGATGTTTCGGTCAAGCCCGAGGAAGTCCATAAATCCTTTGGCAAATTCATCGAACTCGATAAAAAAATTACGCAGGAATGGGACCCGCACGGTCCGCTCGGCGTGGATGAGCGCCCTGCTGGCTTTTCCAAACTCTTGATGTGCGCTTTGCTTCTTGCTGTTGAATGCTTACCCAAGGGCGGTAAAATTACGATTACAGCTGCGGGAGACAACCTCACCTCCATTAAGGCAGTTGGTGATGACGCGGCGCTCAAACCGCCCATGGACCGCGCACTTTCCAACGAAATGCCGCGTGAAAATCTTGAGCCGCGCTATGTGCATGCTTACCTCACAGGTTTATTTGTCAGTGAATACAGCTTTGGTCTAAAGCTGGCATCTAGCGGAGATGGGTTCGTGGATTTCCATTTAAGCTCACCTGCTGGTTAATTTACAAAACAGCACTGCCTTGTCCATTTGCACGTAAAAACATTCAGAAATAAAAATATGCGCCCTAGCGGCTAAAATTTAGTTTCTGAAATAGTAACTTGAATTTAATAATAACGAACGGATAATGGACGAATGAAATTTTGCCTGATAGTTGACGATAGCCGTGTCGTAAGAAAAGTAGCCCGCCGCATAATCGAGGATATGGGTTTTGAGTGCGAGGAAGTCGAAGACGGCCAGAAAGCCTATGATTTTTGCCAAAAAAAAATACCGGATGCCGTAATATTAGACTGGAATATGCCGATAATGAGCGGGATAGAGTTTCTGGAAAAACTGCGTCTCATGGAAAACGGCTTTCACGCCAAAGTTATCTTTTGCACAACAGAAAACGATGTGAAACACATCAAACGCGCGATAGATAGCGGCGCGGATGAATATATTATGAAGCCATTCGACAGCGAGATTATTCAATCCAAATTCAGACTTCTCGGTTTAATCGAATAAGCGCAGACTAGTCCAAGTAAGTTGACAATAATTAGCCTTAAGACCGCGGAACTCATGAACGAAAAATTGCGACAACGCTACAGTAGACACTAAGGATTTTAAGAATAATGCGCATAACAGATTTTGATATTTACAAAGAGCTCCTGAAAGAACGTTCGGGGATAGTCATTACGCAAGATAAATCCTATCTGCTGGAATCGCGTTTGAAGCCTGTCGCCGAGAAATGGGAATTTCCCTCATTGGAGGCCATGAGCATTCAATTGCGCGGTGTGCCTGACCCAAAGCTTCTTGATGCCATTGTCGAGGCCATGACGACGACTGATACGTCTTTCTACCGCGACCTCAAACCCTTTAATAATTTTCGCGATACTGTAATGCCGTATCTTTTGCAAACCAGAATCCATGAGCGCAAATTCCGTATCTGGTGCGCTGCGGCCTCTAGCGGGCAAGAACCCTACTCGCTCGCCATGCTTTTGAAAGAAAACGAAAAACAGTTTTCGCGCTGGAATATGGAGATTTTGGGAACAGATATTTCCAACAATATTCTTACTCTCGCGAAAAAAGGGCTCTTCTCCCAATTCGAAGTTCAGCGCGGCCTTCCCGTACAAATGCTTTTGAAATATTTCAAACAGATAGAGGAGCGCTGGCAGATAACCGATGCCATCAAAAAAATGGTGAGCTTTAAACACTTTAATCTGCTGGACAGCATGGCGGGCTTTGGCCAATTTGATGTGATTTTTTGTCGCAACGTTTTGGTCTATTTTGATGACGAAACCAAGACCGACATCTTGGACCGTATGGCACGCCAGCTAAAACCAGATGGATTTCTTTTCCTCGGGGGCGCGGAAAACGTCAGCGGCATTTCAGATGAATTCGCGCCAATACCGGACATGCGTGGCCTTTATGCCAAAAAAGGCAGCCCGCACCTTGTAGAGAAAAAGTCATAGAATCGGGCAACAAGCCCTTGCCTAATGCCGCGTATATGCCTAAAACACTGTTTCTGCAAAAGTCTCCGACAGCAAAAACGATAAAAAGGACTACATAATCTTATGGGTGAAAACGTTATTCGCGATCCGCGCGCCGTAAAAATCAAGCGCGCCCTTCTCTCCGTTTCGGATAAAACAGGCATAGTTAAGCTTGCCGAGAAGCTCCAAAGCTATGGCGTAGAAATTCTATCCACGGGCGGCACGGCCAAAGCGCTCGAAGAAGCAGGCGTTCCAGTTAAAGACGTTTCCAGCCACACAGGCTTCCCTGAAATTATGGATGGCCGTGTCAAAACACTCCACCCCACTATTCATGGCGGCATTCTGGCGCGCCGCGACGCCGAACATCACATCCAAGCCATGAAAGATAACGGCATCAGCGATATCGACATGGTTGTTGTCAATCTTTACCCGTTCGTGGAAACAATGCGCAGCGGCGCTGATTTTGATGAATGCATTGAAAACATCGATATCGGCGGCCCAGCCATGGTGCGCGCAGCGGCAAAAAATCACGATTTCGTTTCTATCGTGACAGACCCGCAGGACTACGAAAAAGTTCTGAACGATATGGCCGCCCATGATGGCGCTGTGACTCATTCCTTGCGCAAAAAATTGGCAGCAACCGCTTATGCTATGACGGCCACTTATGATTCTTCTGTTGCGGGATGGTTCTTGCGCCAGCTTGATGAAGAAGACGCCTTCCCCCGCCGCATTAGCTTCTCCGGCTCGCTCAAACAAAATCTGCGCTATGGTGAGAACCCGCACCAAAATGCCGCGCTATACCTCATGGATGACATTTCCCGCCCCGGAGCGGCCAGCGCCTCTCAGGTACAGGGCAAAGAGCTTTCCTATAACAATATCAATGACACAGACGCAGCCTTCGAGTTGGTGAGCGAGTTTGACGCGCCCGCCGTTGCTATTATCAAGCACGCCAATCCTTGCGGCGTGGCTATGGGTGAGAATCCGCTCGAAGCCTATGAGCGCGCACTATCTTGCGATCCCGTCTCCGCATTTGGCGGCATTATCGCGCTAAACCGTACCCTAACAAAAGATCTCGCCGAGGCCATAACCAAGCGCTTTGTGGAGGTTATCATTGCGCCGGATATCGAGGGCGATGCTATGGACGTCCTGAAAGCCAAAGATAAAATCCGCGTTCTAACCACTGGCGGCATGCCAAAACGCGATCAAAGGCGTTTGATGGTTAACCGCATTGCGGGCGGGATGCTCGTGCAGGACGCCGATATTTTCACTATTTCCGAAGCCGATCTCAAAGTGGTCACAGACCGCGAGCCAACCAAGAAAGAGCTGGAAGACCTTCTTTTCGCCTTCCGCGTTGCCAAGCACGTTAAATCCAATGCGATTGTCTATGCGAAAGACCGCGCCACCGTAGGAATCGGCGCCGGGCAGATGAGCCGGATCGATTCGTCCCGTATTGCCGCTTGGAAGGCCGAAGAGGCCGCTAAGCAGCAAGAGCTTACCCAATCCCTCGCCAAAGGCTCTGTTGTGGCCTCTGACGCGTTCTTCCCCTTTGCGGATGGTTTGATTGCTGCTGCCGATGCGGGCGTTACTGCCGTTATTCAGCCGGGCGGCTCTATCCGTGATGAAGAAGTTATCGCAGCCGCCAATGAGCGCGGCTTAGCGATGGTCTTCACGGGGCATAGACATTTCCGCCACTAGAGCGAAAATCAACCCTTTCTCCATAAAAAAATGCTATAATTTCCCAAGAAAAACAACTGCTTAGGAGAGAAAAAAGCATATAAATTTGCAAAAACCCGCAAAATAACGTATTATGTGCTTAACGATATAAAAAGAATAAAAAAGTATTTGGTAATATAGAGGGTATGAAACGATAAGTCCGAAAACGGACATTCCCCCCAAAAGGATAAGTTTCGTATCTCTTAGAATGTGTATAAGAGGAGCGAATATATATGTATGGAGCATTATTTGGTGCAGGCAAGTTAGGTTTAAGAGCTCTCTGGGGCGCAACAAAGTTTTCAGGCAGCATACCTGGCCTAGTAGCAATTGGCATTGGCGATCAAATGGTAACCGGTGGCGAGGGACGCAAATGGGTTGGTGGACAAGCCACAGAAATCGGTAAAGACATTGCAGCTGACGTTACAGGCATTGATTTACAAGCCTTTGAAAAACTCAAAAAAGATTTTGAAGATGGTAATTGGGAAGAGCTTCTTTCCAATCCTATGCTCGTTGGAGCAACAGCCCTCGGTACTATGGCTTTAAAGATGGGTGTTGGCGGAAGCGGCATAATAAATTCCGCTTTTACAGCATTGATAGTTGCTGGAGCTATGTATGCAGCACAAAAATATGCTTTACCTGCTATCTTTGGCAATACAGCATCAGACCCAAGCACACCAGCCCCAGTAATAGCTCCGCCTCAGTCGCCAAGCCTCTTGCTTGAGCCAGGAGTTTAGTAAATTAACGTAACATTAATACTTTTAGTTTAAGTAAGGTAGTAAGAACAAAAAAATTAATAAAAAAGTAACTTGGTAATTAGAAATAAGGTGTAACAAAAATGGCAGAAACAGAGAATAGATATCTCGCACTATCCGCCGAAACGCTTGAGGCGATCGGCAACGATGCTTATGCTCAAGACGTTGTTACAAAATTCAATGAAAACATCGAGCGCTTAGCCGCCGTTACGAATGACCGTGTAGCCGCGCAGGAAGCAGCCGGATGGCTTGGTTCCAGTGTATCCGACATAGAAATGCTTGCTATGATGGCCGGAGCAGAGACTTACGGCGACAACGCTCTACCCGAGCTGCAGCTGGCTAGAGCCTATGAAGTCTATTTGCTGGATACAGCAATGATTTCCGATTACATCAATAATCTTGAAAATTTTGATGCGCTGGACAGAGCTCTTGACAGCCGATTAGAGCGCGATGACTTCTCACCCTTAAGCATCTCCCAAGATGATTACGCAGCCCTCTCCCCGATTGACCAACAAATTGTTGGCGTTCAGATGGAGCACTACTCCTCTATTCTTGCAGCGCAAAGCTCGGCCCGCATCACGCATGAGCTAAATGAAATCATTGCTGGCGGCGATATGGACGCCCTTGGCGCTGCGCTTGATACACGCATTGCAGAACTTGAAGGCCGCATCAATGCGCCGCTCGCTGCAGATGCCGATTTGAAAACAACAGCCGAATATATGTCTGATTTAGATACATTCACTACGCTGCAGGCTTATTCAGCCGTCGGCGCACTTTTGAATGATGAGAGCGTTTTAGCTGCTCAGGCCGAAGGCCACAATGCATACTGGTTGGCTGCGCAGAATAAGGCGTTAGAACTACTTGAAGTGGCGCAGACACCTGAAGAGCAGGCCTTCGCATTGAAAATAAACGAAGTTTTCCAAGACGTTAAGCCGGAAGACATTAGCTACGACTACACGAAATTTGGTTATGCGACATCTATCGCCGACCCGAGATTCACATCACAATTCGAAATTGAAAACGACCCTGACTGGCTCAAGGCAGTTGCAACATTTTATGCTGAAAAAGATCAATCCTACGCAACGAACAGCGAAGTGGCTTT
>JBBKXC010000129.1:0-11216 GCA_037969275.1 Bdellovibrionales bacterium
AACCAGCCCTTGGAGGTTACAATCATGCGTGTATTCATATGAATAGCCGGGACGAGGGGGGAGCGCATATGCGCCACGAGTGATATTCCGCTCGCCCAGAATTTCCCGTCATTCTCTTCCCCGCCCGGTATTTTCGCTGCGAAATCTTTGGCGAAGGTGCCGTGAACAGTGGAGATGTTGACGCCGACCTTTTCAAAGAGGCGGCCATGCATCAGCGATATTTCGCCGCCTCCGGCCAGAATGCTTCCGGAGCCGTTAGGCTCGTCAGAATCTGCTCGGTCCCATGGTTTACGATTGAAACGTCCGGCGGGGAGGTCTTTATGCGGCCCCTCGCATAGCTCGTCTTCCAGTTTTTCAAACGAAGCGCAAATTTGGTCACGTAAATTCTTGAACCACGCTGCGGCTTCGGGCTTTTTTTCTTCCCATATGGATAAATCGGGAGCGGATTTTGTCTGAGCAGTCATATTTAGGGTCTCCACTGTGTTTGGCGCAAGGCTTCGCCGAGAATCATAGAGGTCGCATTTACTATGTTGAGCGATCTTTGCCCGCCCATCATAGGGATAAGTATGCGCGCGTCTACGGCGCTATGTATATCATCAGGCACACCGGCGCTTTCCCGACCAGCCATCAAAATATCATCAGCTTGGAATTCAAAGTCATAATATGGCGTTGCGGCTTTGGTGCTCATGAGCACAATGCGGCTATTCGGACGCGCTTTTTTAAATGCATCCCAGTCATTATGGCGTGATGGGGTGATAGAATCGATGTAATCCATAGCGACGCGGCCAATTTTCTTTTCGTTCCAAAGAAATCCGCACGGCTCTATAATGTCGAGCGTAACGCCCATACAGGCGCAAAGACGCATCATAGCGCCAAGATTTTGCGGGATATCCGGCTGATATAGGGCAATTCCAGTCATAAGGGGCATTAAATAGCAAAGCGGGGGGCAATCCGCAAATGCTTTGCTCTTGATCGGGGAAAAATATTTTTTTATCAAGAGGATGATTGATTTCTTATGCGTTTGCGACTTTAATGCTTGATTAGAGTTCCAGAATTCAGGTACAAACTCCAAAAAACTTATAAGTTCGGTTTCAAAATAATGGCAAAAGCACCTACAGCAGATACTTCTCATCACGGGGAAGGCGACTCCCGCCGCGATTTCCTTCAATTAACGGCTACGGCCTTCGGCGCAGTTGGCGCTGGGGTTGTTGCATGGCCTTTCGTGGATTCAATGAACCCCGCTAAAGACACATTGGCGCTTTCTAGCACCGAGGTTGACCTTACCCCAATTGCAGTGGGTCAGGCGATTACGGTCATGTGGCGCGGTAAGCCGGTTTTCATTCGCCACCGTACGGCAGCTGAAATCAGCGCAGCCGAGACGGTTGATTTGGGCCAGCTCATTGATAAACAAACGGATGAAGAGCGTGTTGAGAAGCCTGAATGGCTTGTGCTTGTGGGCATTTGTACCCATCTTGGTTGCGTTCCTGTTGGTCAAAAGACGGGCGAAGCGCGCGGGGATTTTGGTGGCTGGTTCTGTCCATGTCACGGATCGCACTATGATACATCTGGCCGTATCCGCAAGGGACCGGCGCCTAAAAATCTGAATGTGCCTCCATACGCATTCCTCACTGATTCACGCATAAAAATAGGGTAAGTATAATGGGTAGTGGACCACGCCAAAAATTTGATAATCCGGTAGTTGAGTGGGTTGATTCCCGTTTGCCTCTATTTACGTTGATGCAGCGCGAATACGGAGCATTTCCTGTTCCGAAAAACTTTAACTATTTCTGGAATTTCGGCGCGATTGCAGGTGTGATGCTGGTGACGATGATCGTGACCGGTATCGTGTTGGCTATGCAATACACTGCCAACACTCATATGGCCTTTGATAGCGTCGAGCGTATAATGCGCGATGTTAATTTCGGATGGATGTTGCGTTATATGCACTCCAACGGGGCGTCCTTCTTCTTTATTGCCGTTTATATCCATATTTTCCGAGGCATGTATTACGGCTCCTATAAAGGACCGCGCGAGCTATTGTGGATTTTGGGCGTTGTGATTTTCCTTTTGATGATGGCAACCGCTTTCATTGGTTATGTTTTGCCATGGGGGCAGATGTCCTATTGGGGAGCGACAGTGATTACAAACCTGTTCTCGGCGTTGCCACTTGTGGGTGAGCCTATCGTGACATGGCTTTGGGGCGGGTTTTCTATTGATAACCCTACGCTTAACCGCTTCTTTGCGCTTCACTATCTCTTGCCATTCGTTATTTTTGCGGTTGTATTTCTGCACGTTTGGGCGCTGCATATTTGCGGCTCGAACAACCCTGAAGGCGTTGAGCCAAAAGGCCCGCAAGATACAGTATCTTTCCATCCGTATTACACAATTAAAGATAGCTTTGGTCTCCTCGTGTTCTTGGTGCTTTACTGCTTGTTTGTGTTCTTCGCACCGGATTCGCTCGGGCATCCCGATAACTATATTCCGGCCAATCCGCTTGTGACACCGGCGCATATCGTGCCTGAATGGTATTTCTTGCCGTTCTATGCGATTTTGCGGGCGATCACATTCGAGATTACATCTTTCCATCTTGGCGGTTTGATCGTTCTTGCCGGTTTGGCTATGCCAATGGGCGTGAAGCGTTTCTGCCCTGATTACCAGATGTTTGCCATGGTTGGCGCAGTGCTTTGCGTTATTGTGGGCGGCTCGATGGCCCTGATGGCACTGAATGACACCTATGTCGTCTTTATCACAGCCAAGCTTGGCGGTGTGCTGGCGATGTTTGGGGCGATTGCTCTTTGGTTTGTGATGCCGTGGCTCGATACGCACCCAGTGCGCTCCGCCCGTTACCGCCCGATGTTCCGTGCGCTGTTTATCCTTTTGGTGATAGATTTCCTCGCGCTAGGCTATATTGGTTCACAGCCAGCGGATGCGATGTTCTTTGGTCTCTTCCCGCTCAGCCTTGTTGGTCTGGCTTGCACAGCATATTACTTTGGATTCTTTGTTGCGATACTGCCGTATCTCAGCAAAAAAGAAGTGGTGCGTACGTTGCCTCCAAGTATTCATGATGCAGTGCTTGCCCGTAATAAATCCCATAGTTAGTCTTGATTGGCAGAAAATTAGTGATGATGATAAAAAGCAAAAAAATACTCCCTGTTCTCCTTGTTGCGCTTAGCCTTTGCGGCGTGCCTAAATTGGCTTCTGCAGCAAGTGATGCGCCGCATGCGCCAAAGCAGGAATGGAGCTTTAGCGGAATGTTTGGTACATATGACCGTGCCTCGCTGCAGCGCGGCTTCAAGGTGTATCAGAATGTCTGCTCTGCTTGTCACGCAATGAAGCATCTGTCTTACCGCAACCTTGATGGCTTGGGTTATAACGAAGCGCAGATCAAGAGCATCGCATCTAATTACAGCGTTAGCGATGGGCCGAATGAGGAGGGCGAGATGTTTGATCGCCCTGCAATGCCGAGCGATCGTTTTGTTTCCCCTTATCCTAATGAAAACGCCGCTAAATTTGCGAATGCCGGCGCTTTGCCGCCTGATTTATCGCTTATTACCAAGGCGCGCCATGACGGTTCTAACTATGTTCATGGTATTTTGACAGGATACAGCGCGCCGGAGCACGGCACAGAAGTTCCTGAAGGCAAATATTACAACAAATACTTCCCAGGCCATGTGATCTCTATGGCACCGCCGCTTTCCAATGATATTGTCCCTTATGAGGACGAGACTCCGCAAACAACGGATCAGTATGCGGCAGATGTGTCCCATTTCTTGACTTGGGCGGCTGATCCTTACATGGAAGACCGTAAGCGCATTGGACTTCGTGTTATCATCTTCCTATTGGTGTTTGCAGGCATTATGTATGCTTATAAACGTCGTTTATGGTCTGATCTGCACTAGAAATCGTATTCAATAATTCTATTTTAATAGAAAGAGTAAGCTGGCTCCCGAGTTTGGCGCAGCCAGCTATTTAACGTTTTAGTAAAATTCTTATATTATAATAGCTTTATATAATTGGAGTATGTGGGTTAGATGTCAGATGCAATAAGACAAAGCGCTAAAAAGTATTTGCTTAAAAATCATGTCTATAAAATCACGGCGCAGATAATGGGTGTGGTTGGTTTTGGGATTTTTGTTTATTTTTATGTGAAATTCATTGATGGCCATCCTGGAATATTGGTTAAAGAGCCGGTGCTTATCCTGATTATGATTTTTCCATTTATTCCCTCTGTTGTGCTGCTCTTCCTATCGAAAAAGGCACGCCGGAACGCAGGAGCACTGATTGCGACGCTGAAATCTCCCAGTACAACCCAAAGCTAAAACTAAAGTCTAGGCATGCAGCCTAGATTTTTTATCTTATTCGGGCTATTCTTGTCTTATGAAAGATACCAAATCACATATTATTCATTTCTGGTTCGAAGATACAGCGCCTCAGCAATGGTTTCAGATCAACCCTGAATTTGATGCGCTGGTGAGCGCCGAGTTTTCGGAAATTTACGAAGTTGCGGCTGCTGGAGACTGTGCGGATTGGAAGATTGATGCACCGGGATGTTTGGCCCTAAGCCTTGTGCTGGATCAGTTCCCGCGCAATATGTTCCGTGGGCAAGGCAAGGCTTTTGCCACTGATAAGGACGCACTGATTATCTCCAAGCATGCTATCCACCGTGGTTTTGACCAAATTTTAACACCTATGAAGCGCCGTTTTATCTATTTACCATTCATGCACAGCGAATCGCTGAGCGATCAAAAGAAATCGGTAGAATTGTTTGGGACGATGCAGGTTCAAGATCCTATGGGGTATGAGCATGCTTTGCGGCATTATCGCGAGATAGAGAATTTCGGACGTTTTCCATACCGGAATAAGGCGCTGGGACGTGAAAATACGCCCGATGAGGCCGAGTATCTTAAGGAGCTCGCGGCTTAAGCAGCGGCTTAGCCAGTAGATTGCTCAGTGGTATGCCCAGTTGATTATTTAACGGCATATTCAGATGTTTAGGCGGCGGATTAGCCTGCTGCTCGTTTAACGTTTTGGCTAGTGGCTTATTATCCTTAGGCTCGGTAATATCGGATGCGCCCGCGCTGCTCGCCTTGTCAATGCGTGATGGCGTTGCAATGAAATCGGGCATTTTTCCATCATTACTCATCACCGTAATATCAAGGCGGTAGGATTTTTGGCATTGAACGAGGCTTATCGTTTCAAACCATGATCCTCTAATGGGGTGGAGCTTTTCGGCGACAAAGGCTACAGGCTCAATGACATGGTATTCCACGCGCGATGCCAATGCATTACGAACCGCGCAGCCTTCACTATGGGCTAAAGCGTAAGTCGTCGCCGCGCGCAGGACTTTTTCCTTATAGAATTGCCGTCCTATATAGATATCCAATTGAGTTTTTTGCGCTGCCAGCACGGGGTCTGTGCACAAAAGGGCAACAAGAATTGTCAATATGCGTATTTTTACTTTATCCTGCATGAAAACATATAAACAGATAAGGGGAGATTTTGTCATGCTAAAACCGAAAGAGCAGGAAACTATGAACGATTATAACGTAATATTGGAAGGCTGCGGTCTTAGCGCAACTGAAACGCAAGGCGGGACGCTTGATGTCTTTACACCAATTGATGGCAGCAAAATTGCCTCCGTACCCATGCACAAAGCCGCCGATATGGGCGCCATTGCCACTAATGCGCAGGCCGCTTTCAAGGCGTGGCGTACAGTGCCAGCGCCATTGCGCGGCGAATTTATCCGCCTGCTCGGGCAAGAGCTGCGCGACCATAAGGAAGAGCTTTCGGCGCTTGTGACGCTGGAATGCGGCAAGATTCTCTCCGAAGGACGCGGCGAAGTCCAGGAGATGATTGATATTTGTGATTTCGCAGTAGGCCTGTCGCGCCAGCTTTACGGCTTGACGATTGCTTCCGAGCGACCCGGTCACCATATGCGCGAGATGTGGCAGCCAATTGGCCCTGTTGCCGTCATTTCCGCTTTTAATTTCCCAGTGGCCGTATGGTCTTGGAACGCCGCGCTGGCAATTGTGTGCGGTAATCCTGTTGTGTGGAAACCATCCGAGAAAACGCCTCTGACGGCGATGGCTTGCGAGAAAATCTTCGAAAAGGCCGCCGAAAAATTCCGCGCTGCTGGCAATGAAATGCCCGCTAATTTGCTGCAAGTTGTCATTGGCGAGCGCGATATCGGCGAAGCGCTGAGCAATAACCCTGTCTACCCACTTGTGAGCGCAACGGGCTCTACCCGCATGGGTAAAGCTGTGGCCAAAGATGTTGCCTCGCGCCTTGGACGCTCCTTGCTGGAGCTTGGCGGGAATAACGCTATGGTGGTTACGCCTTCCGCCGATATGGATATGGCTGTGCGCGCGGTATTATTCGGTGCGGTGGGTACATGCGGCCAGCGATGCACCTCCTTGCGCCGCTTGATCGTGCAAGAAGGCATTTATGATGCACTTATGCCGTCTTTGACCAAGGCTTATAAATCGGTGCGCATTGGCTCGCCTTTGGATAGTAAAACGTTGATCGGTCCTTTGATTGACGAGGATTCTTATAACGCGATGCAAGATGCTGTAAGCGCCGCCAAAAAGCAGGGTGGTAAGGTTCTGGCTGGTGGTGAGCGCTATACGAAAGAGGGCTGCTCGAATGGGTATTACGTCGAGCCTGCGCTGATCGAAATGCCAAAGCAAAGTGAAATTGTGAAGCACGAGACCTTTGCGCCAATTTTGTATGTCATGAAATACAAAGACTTCAATGAGGCCATCGAGATGCAAAATGATGTGCCGCAAGGGCTCTCGTCTTGTGTGTTTTCGAATAACATTCGCGAAAGCGAGCTGTTCCTTTCGGCCTCTGGCAGTGATTGTGGGATTGCCAATGTGAATATCGGCACCAGCGGCGCAGAAATTGGCGGCGCGTTTGGCGGCGAGAAGGAAACAGGCGGTGGCCGCGAGAGCGGGTCTGACGCTTGGAAAACCTATATGCGCAGACAAACCCAAACGATTAACTATTCCGACCAAATGCCATTGGCGCAAGGCGTTGTGTTCGAAGTTTAGGCGAAGCTGTCATAGCTATAGATATTTAATTCTAGGCGCGGTAATTCATTTCTTTGAGGTGGGTTGCCGCGCCTTTCTTGTTAGTGCGGGAAGTCGCTCGCGTTATTCTCGCACTGTGCGGGCTATACAAAGAACGTAGACATCTTTTGCGCCAGCCTTTTTCAAGACCTTGGCACATTCATTGACCGTTGATCCGGTTGTGTAGACATCATCCACTAACACGATGCTTTTGCCCATTATTCTGTCTTTATAGCGGGCGTTGATGGCAAAGGCTTTATTGACATTTTTTTGCCGATCTCTGCTGCGTAGATTTCCTTGGGAAGGGGTGTGGCGCGTTCGTTTAAGCCCTGTAATCAGGGAGGGGATGCCGACATCCTTGCCAATGCGCTGCGCTAGAATTGCCGATTGATTGTAGCGGCGTGCAAGTAGCCTCCAGCGGTGCAGGGGGACAGGAATAATGTAATCGGCCTCCCCCAAAAATTCCTGACCCGCGGCCTTTAGCCATGGCAGGAAGCTTAAAATGGCTTGTATCTGGTCACCATGTTTGAAGCCAAGAACAAGATCGCGGCTTGTGTCATTATATTTAAGCGCGGCTCTGGCGCAGGTATATTCCGGCTCATGCTCAAGGCAGGCGCCGCACAGATGATGGCCAGTGCCGTTGTCAAAATCAAAGGGCATGGTGCAGCGGCGGCAAAAGGGCTCGACTAAGAAATCCAGACCCGCCCAGACTTGCGGCGAGAGCATGCCTTGACGGTCTACCTCGTCGCCGCTTACGGGGCATCTTGGTGGCAAAACCAGATTTATCGCTCTGTGGATATAGGTTTTCACTTTTTATTGTCCTGTTATTATAGTGTTTTGGCCAGTTCTCAATTGCAAAAGCGCTCGGCTCACACTACATTACAGCTTTGAAATACTATAGAAAATTATAAGCGAAGAGCCTTGTCCCCCGAATCCGAATACATCACCGCCACGCTAGAGGAATATTTCGAGCGCCGCGCCGAACTTTTGAAAGACGTTGATTATAAAATCGTCCGCAAAGCTTGGTTTACGCTGGCGCATCTTTTGCTCAATGAAAATGCCCGCGTGGCCGATATGGGCTGTGATGACGGGCTTATGACTTTTTGTATGGCTGTGCTGGCGCCAAATTTGCGCTTTGTGGGTATAGACAAGAGCAAGCGCCAGATCAATAAGGCCAAGGAGCTTTACGAAGATAAGGTGCATAATCTTGAGTTCTTGAACGCCGATGCCTCGAGCGATTTTGCCAAGCCCGAAACCTATGACGCGGTGATTAATTCCTATATTTTACATGAGGTTTATTCGGGCTCGCGCTATAACGGCAAAATTGTCAGCGAAACGCTCAAAAACCATTTCACGATGCTTAAAGAGGGCGGCACGATCTTTATCCGCGATTACGCGCGCCCACCGCCTGAGGAATATGTCCTGATGGAGATGCCTGATCTCTCCAGCGATAGTGACGAGCTTTTAAAGATGAGTGAAACCGATTTGCTGATCTGGTATTCCGAGCATGCGCGGCCAAGACAAGATGCTGGCTGCGGCGGGTTTTTCTTGGAGGAGTTGCCCCCGCGCTTCCCGAAAACGCGGCTGTTCCGCTTGCCGTATAAATGGGCGTATGAGTTTTTGATGCGCAAAGATGACCGTGATAAATGGGACAAGGAATTGCCCATGGAATATACTTTTTTTACCGAGCGGGAATTTCGCACCGAGCTGCGTGGTTTGGGTGCGCGCGTGGAATATTCCGCGCCGTTTTGGGATGATGATTTTATTGATGATCGCTTCGAAGGGCGCTTCCGTCTTTATAAGAATGACGGCACGCCGCAAGGACATCCGCCGACTTGCTATATCGCCGTTGCGCGCAAGATGAAAGACCGCCAAAGTTTACTTATCGGGGAACGCAGACCTTCCAAAACGCCGGAAAGTTCTATCCGCATTGCCGCGATGCGTAATGATGTTAGCGGCGAGATTACGGACGTTATCTCGCGTACATTCACGCCCGCCGAAATCTTGCCCTATCATGTGAATGAGGAGGGGCGCCTCAAAGTTTATCTGCATGACGGTATTCCGCGCGGCGTTGCCAATACTGTGCCGCGCCATGGCGAGAACATCGACGGCAAGCGCTGGTCGGGGCATATGATCGAAGCCTTGAGCGTGGATTCGCATGTCGTAAACGAAATGACGCCCGGTGATATCAAGGATTCGGTGAGATTCTCTCGTGATTATATCGGATTGAAACCGAGGGATAATGCGCTGCTTGTGCATGGGCCGGATTATTACCCCGCGCCTGATTATATTGACGAGCGGATCAAGACGTATTTTCTCAATGTCGAGCGCAACCTTAAAACTGTGCGACCTAAAAACATGGTGAATAAGGCCGAGCGCTTTCATGCCAAAGGCGAAGTGCGGGAATTTGATGCGCAGCAAATTTTGAATGCGATTGCGGTGGGGCTCATGCCTAATGCGCGCCTAGAACTACAGATTCTTTCGCTGTTCGAGCACCTCAATCTCAAGCCCGAAACATGGACGAGCAAGGATATTAATATCCAGACTCAAAAAATAAATAAGCGCGCCGAGACAAAAGACCTGCTGCAAAAAATTCAGGAAAAGGACAGCCGCTTTAAAGAGGTGAAGGGCACGGCGGGGCAGCTCCGCACCGTACATTCCATCTTTGTGGAGGAGGGGCAGAGCCAAGGCTCGACCACCGGAATTTCCTCGGACAATATGGATTTTGTGGTTTCGGATGAAAAGACGATCAATACCGCCGTGGTTATTCCGCTCACCAAGGGTATTCAAGACGATCTGCATGCCGGAATTATGGTCGATTATTTACCCGTGCCGCAGCGTCATGAGGGCAATGGCCTGACCATGCATGCGCCAAGTTTTAATATCCCGCCCGAGATCACCAATCTCAAACAAATGAAAAAATTCATCGCGGATAAATTTGGCCTCAAACCCGAAAATGTAATCAAGCTGGGCGAGAGTTATTTTAGCCATATTGGCCTGACACAGCATAGAATTTATCCCTTCGCTGTTGCCGCGCCGCCATCGGCCTTTGCGTATTCGAAAACAGAATTTATTCCGTTTCACCAATATAGATTGCTTTGGTCATCGCTGTCCAAGGACACACATTTTATGGTCGTGATTGCCCGCGCTTGGCAAATGCTATCCAGCGAAATCAAGAATGATTATAAATTACGCGTGAAGGAAATTGTGCAAGAGCGTTTCTCCGGCAAGGTTGCGGATTGGTCGATTCCAATGTCCTACGCGCAGCCCCCCGGCAAAAATAGTGGCGCCAAGATCAAAAATCTGGACGCTGATATGAAGCAAGAACTTGCGCCAAAACCGCCTGCGGTAAAATCAGAGCCGCAAAGTGTAGCCGTTAAAGACCCAGCGCAAAAAATTGCAGCGATGCCCAAAGATGCCGCGCTAGAGATGCCCGCCAAGCCCGACATTCAAGCTCAAGCTGAAACGGCCAAACCGATCGCCGCGCCGCCGCTTAAGAAATTGTCAGGCAGCGCCGCGCCATTCCATCAAAAGATAATCGAAGAGCAGAAAAAAGCCCCAGCGCCAACGGCTGATCTGGATGAAAAGGCCGAGGCTGCAATTAAAAAGGCGGCCAAAGCATCCATGGACACGCAGCTCAGTGATGAGTTTAAAGAGCTGGACGAAATTGCGCGCGTTGTTGAAAAAACGATGCCCCATAATGATCTGCACGACCCTAAACCGGAAAAATGGTAAACCCCTCGGAGATACAGGTTTTTGATCGCCAGCTTTTGCGGCTACGCCGTGAGAGGGCTGCAAATAATTTTCATGATTTCGATTTTTTATTCCGCTGGGCTGAGAAAGAATTGCTAGAAAGCCTGAGCCTTATAAAGCGCGAGTTTAAAACGGTGCTTGTTATCGGGGCGCGTGGCTCAACTGGTTTTGCGGATGAATTACGTGTGGCCTTAAAGGGTGCGGATATTTTTACCATGGATATGAGCGCGCCGAGCAATGCGCCGCTATCGCTTAAGGCCGACGAGGAGTTTCTGCCCTTTGCGCCAGCCAGTTTTGATCTGGTTCTAAGCAATCTGAATTTTCACAGCGTCAATGATTTGCCCGGCATGCTGGTGCAGATCAAGCGCACTTTAAAACCTGACGGACTCTTGATGG
>JBBKXC010000130.1:0-2764 GCA_037969275.1 Bdellovibrionales bacterium
ACAGGCTTGGCCAATAAATCATTTGTACCGGCCTTAATTGCCTCTTCCTGCGTAGCCGTTTCCGACATCAAAAATATATAAGGGTAATTATTAACTGAGCGCCTTATATTCAAAATGACAGGGCGGGGCGATGTTAATGGCGCCGGATCAAGTATAATGACGTCAAAGGCCTCGTTGGCCAATCTATCCATAGCATTGTTTTTTGCAGGCTCATCAACGACTTGGTGTCCCTTGGACTCTAGTCTGGCTTTTAGCATCTGCATTGTTACCGCATCGCGGTCAATCAGTAATATTTTCATCTTAATCCCGTATTTTAAAAAAATGCCCCTAAGAATACTATAAACGCAATGTGTTTATGATCGTTTAAAACGCGAGAAAAGAAAAGGAGAAAACTCAGTTTAATATTTTCTTGGCTTTTCGCAGCAGCAAAGCTTTGACAAAGATTAAACTTTGCGATAACAAATACCATCTTGGAAAAGATAAGCCCAGGTGGCGGAATTGGTAGACGCGCTAGCTTCAGGTGCTAGTTCTCGTAAGGGAGTGAAGGTTCAAATCCTTTCCTGGGCACCACAAAATTTTTGATGATTTGAAGGCTAATGAGCATAAAATTTTATAAAGGCGATTTGCCCGCCGACCTCGATCTAGGCAAGGTAATAGCTATAGATACAGAAACCATGGGTCTTAAGCCCGAGCGTGATAAGCTCTGCTTGATACAGCTTTCTTCTGGTGATGGCGTAGCCCATCTCGTGCAATTCGACCGCAGCACTTATGATTGCCCGAATTTGAAAAAACTTTTAAGCGCGAAAGATTCGCTTAAACTTTTCCATTTCGCCCGCTTTGACATTGCCGTGATCCAATATTATCTGGGCGTTGTTTGCCAGCCTGTTTATTGTACGCGTACAGCTTCGAAATTAGTGCGTACTTATACTGATCGTCATGGTCTGCGTGATAATTGCCGTGAATTGCTCGGCGTAGATATTAATAAACACCAACAATCTTCCGATTGGGGCGCCGATGAGCTTAGCCCCGAGCAGTTGGAATATGCGGCAGGGGATGTTTACCACCTACACGCTCTCATGGAAAAATTCGATATAATGTTGGAGCGCGAAGGCCGCACCGATCTTGCCCGCCGCGTTTTCGACTTCCTGCCCACCCGCTCGGAGCTTGATATTTTGGGCTGGGCTACACCCGGTTTTCTTGACCATTAATAACTATGGGACATACCCCTATGACCGCCAATAAGGCCAGCGCCGCAGACAAGCAGGACGTCCAGAAAGATCTGGATTCTGCTGTACGTGTCCTGCGCGAAGAAGCCAAGGCGCTCGAAGCTTTAGCCTCTGGCATTAATGAAAATTTTTCTAACGCTATAGAAACCATTCATTCGCGTAAAAGCCAATATGGCCGCCTGATTGTTGCGGGCATTGGCAAAAGCGGCCATGTCGCGCGCAAGATAGCCGCCACGCTCGCCTCCACTGGCACGCCCGCTTTTTTTGTTCATCCAGGTGAGGCCAGCCACGGCGACATGGGCATGATTACCAAGGCCGATGTTGTACTCATGCTCTCCAACTCCGGTGAAAACCCAGAACTCTCCGACCTCATCCACTATACGCGCCGCTATGATATTCCCCTTATTGCTATCACCAGCAAGAGCAAAAGCACCTTGGCTACTCATGCCGATACGGTTTTACTGCTGCCGCCTATGGGCGAAGCGTGCCCGAACGGCCTTGCTCCGACGACATCAACAACCATGATGATTGCGCTTGGCGATGCACTGGCCGTAACTTTGCTGGAGCGCATGAACCTCACACCCGACCAGTACAAGGTTTTTCATCCGGGCGGCAAACTTGGCCAAAAGCTGATGAAAGTATCCGAAATGATGGTCGGCTATGATAATTTGCCGCTTGTTGCGCAGGAAACCACAATGGACAAAGCCTTGCTCGTTATGACCGAAAAAAATATGGGCGCTGTTTTAGCCGTTGATGCGGATAAAAACTTGCTCGGGATCATTACTGATGGTGATTTAAAGCGCCATATGGCTCCCGATCTTTTGCAAAAATCAGTCTCAGCCATTATGACGAGTGATCCTAAATCCATTCAGCAAAATGCTTTGGCCGTCGAGGCACTGGAGATGATGACACGTACACCCGGTAAATATCTAACCAGCCTGATTGTTAAAGATGAGAGCGGCAAACTTGCCGGGATGATCCGTCTTCAAGACTGCCTGCAAGCTGGAATTGCTTGACATACAGGCGCTTTTCGGGCTTGTTATGGCCATGGAAAATTCACCGGAATCACCAAAAATCACCACGCTTGATAAGGCTGCGCATGAACGCCTCGAGCGCCTGAGCCGCTACGCTGGTGATAAACAATCCGCTCACAGTACCGCTTATTCCAATTTCATTCGAAAGCTGCGCCTTATCCTGCCGCTTGTAGCCGTCATCATTATCGCTGCGCTTCTAACATGGCCGTCCCAAGATAACGAGATTTCAGTTTTGAAAGAGGAGCAAAAAGAAGCGCTCAAAACTATCCGTAAAAACGAGCTGACAAACCCTAAATTCCAGAGCGTGGATGATAAAAACCAGCCCTATACCATTACCGCGGACAAAGCCGTGCAGGACGAGAAGAATGACGATCTTTTGATGCTGGAAAACCCCGTTGGCGATTTACAGTTAAGCGGCGGCAATTGGGTCGCCATCAAGGCCGCCAGTGGAGAATACTGGCAAAAACTTGAAAAATTGTATTTAAAAGAAAATGTACGCCTGTT
>JBBKXC010000131.1:0-4236 GCA_037969275.1 Bdellovibrionales bacterium
ACAACAGGGCGCAAGCGCCGCTGCGGCTGGTTTGATGCGACATTGGTACGTCAGGCTGTGAAAATTTCCGGCATTAAAGGCATTGCGTTGACAAAGCTTGATGTTCTGGATGGTCTTGAAGAGCTTAAAGTTTGTGTCGGTTATGAGCTCAATGGCAAAAAACTTGATTATTTCCCTTCAGGTCAGGCTGACCAGGCGGCCATTACGCCTGTATATGAGACGATGAAGGGGTGGAGCGAAAGCACGCGCGGCGCTCGGACATGGGGGGAATTACCAGCCGAGGCTGTTAAATATGTCCGTCATATCGAAGAGCTTATTGGCGCGCCAGTTACGCTACTTTCGACCAGCCCCGAGCGGGATGACACCATACTTATGTCAGATCCTTTCGTCGGTTAAGTTTTTTACCACCGTCAGTATATTTATTTTTTCTTAAATCGTCTGTGAGATGGTAAGATGAAGACGTGCTTGTCTCGCTTTAGAAAGAATTTCTATGTCTGATACGGTCGAAGATACCGAAAAAGTAAAAAAAGAAAATGTAAAAGTTGCGACCTCTTCAGAGAAGGGGGCGCTTACTGACGAGAAAAAAGAGGGGGCTGTCTCTGATAAAAAGCAGAACTCAACCTCTCCCGTCGTCAACTTTGCCGGTTTTGATATTGATAGTAAAAACCACCTTGCCGATTTAGATAGCGGGGATATTAAAGCTTATAAAGCGATCGCCCGTCGCGGCGGGGGTAATTATATTGCCTATGTGAGTGAGCCTGGGCTCATGCCGCGCCATAACAAGACCGAAGTTTATCAAAGCATTATTAATCCTAATTTAGCAAAATTAGAAAAACATGGGGCGGTTTACTGGCCACCGGCTAAACAGGAACGCTATGTTTTTATTTACGAAGATAATTTGGGTAAAAAGCTTCTAAAACCCGGTGAAGAGCAAGCGCTTGGTTTTAAAAATGATGTCGTTATGGACCGCATTCTTAAGCCTTTCTCCGGGATACTACAGGATTTCCGCGATCGAGATTTTATTCACGGCAACATTCGCGCAACCAATCTCTATAATGGCGGGTCTTCAAAGCTGACCCGCATGGTTTTAGGCGATTGTTTAACGGCGCCCTCAGGTTATGCGCAAAGCGCCGTCTATGAACCTATTGAGCGGGCGATGGCCGACCCGATAGCCCGCGGGCCGGGCACACGCGAAAGCGATATGTACGCTTTCGGCGTACTTCTTGCCGTTTTATTGCGCAGCACAGACCCTCTCGCAAAGTTAAGTGAAAGTGACATCATTAAAAGAAAAATTGATGTTGGTAGCTACGTTGCTGTCACTGGTAAGGATCGTTTCACCGGTCCTATTCTAGAGCTGTTACGCGGGCTTTTGCATGATGACGTGAGCCAAAGATGGACCATAGATGAGACGCTTGCCTGGCTAGATGGTCGGCGCCTTAGTCCCAAGCAGGTCGGCCGAAAACTTGTGGCGCCGCGCCCAATTGTTTTTAGCAATAAAAAATATTTCCAGATTAATCTTCTTGCTATGGATTTTGAAAAAAACCCTCAGGAATTAAAGAGATTAATTGAGGATGGAGAAATGAAAAACTGGATTAACCGCGCCATCGAGCAGCCAGAAATTTATGCAAGAATTGAGGATTCAGTAAGCTTGGCAAAGGGCAACGGACAAACGGCCGGCTATGAGGAGCGGCTCGTTACTTATGTGTCTATGGCCGTAGATAATATGGCGCCCATTCGATTTTCAAATGCGCATTTTATTCCCGACGGGGTCGGTTCTGCTTTAGCGGAAGCGGTGGCACTAAAAAAAGATTTGAATATTTATGCTGAGCTTTTTATGCAGAATATTGTTATTTCCTGGGTAAAAGCGCAAACCAATCCCAATATAGACATTGGCGCTATTATCTCGAAATTCGATAATTGCCGTAATTTTGTCAGGCAAAAAAATGCAGGTTTTGGCCTTGAACGATGCCTGTATCTTCTAAACCCTGAAGCGCGCTGTATGAGCGATAAGGTGAAGAATTATTATGTTCTTTCACCGGAGGATCTGATGTATGCCTTCGAAGATTTGACAGGAGAAGGTAAGGGGAGCGGGCTCTTTATTGATAGACATATTGCGGCATTCTTGTCCGTAAAAGACGGCAAGAACATAGATCAGAGCCTTCCTGAGATAAATGCCATTGAACATTATAAAAAGGTGCAAGCCAATCTGGTCGTTCTGGCCAATATCCAGCGCCGCTCACAGTTACCTTACTTTCCCGGTATTGCCAAAGCGCTGGCATCTCAGCTCGGCGTTGTTTATAAGCGCTATCACGATAGAACGATCCGCGACAAACTTAAAAAGAACATAGATAAATTTGCGCAAGAAGGTGATCTTATCAAGATGGCAGCTGTTCTTGAAAACCCCGAAGTACAGCAAAAAGATTTCTTGGCTTTTAAAAGGGCGATGAAAGAATACGCAGATTTTAAAGCCGAATCTCAGCGCCTTGAAGCGGGATTGCTGAATAAAGAAAAGTTCGGATTGGCAACAGGGCAGGAAATCGCGGCTGTGATTTCTAGTGTGCTTGCCGGGTTGGTGATCTTATTAGTGGCTTTTGTATATGTTTCTGAAGGATCTGTTTTTTAAAGGGCGATGAATGGCTAAGAAAATAAAGAATAAGAAGAGTTGGCAAGGGCAGATAATATTGATTTTTTCTGTCTTGACTGGCGCAGTTTTTTTGCCATCTACCGTTATGCTGATGATTGGAATGTTGCCGACTCCTTTTGCTGTTCTTGTTGATCGCACTAAAGGTAAAAACAAGGTAATTACTGTTGGGGCAATGAATTTGGCAGGCTGTAGTCCTTTTTTATTCGAGCTCTGGATGCAAGATCATAGCTTTCATAAGAGCATGGAAATTATTACTGATCCATTTGCAATTGTTGTTATGTGGTCGGCGGCGGCCGTTGGGTATGTTGTTAATTGGGCGATGACGGGCATAGTATCGGCGAGCCTTTATCAGCGCGGGCAAAGCCGCTTAAAATCTATCCAAAAATCACAAAAAGAATTGGTTGAGCGCTGGGGGCCTGAGGTCTCAGGCAATATGCCATTGGATCCGGACGGTTTTCCTGTTCAGCATGATATTATGGCTAAGCACGGACCCAGCGGCCCAGGGAGCTAAAACGTAGGCTCGCATGAGCTAAAGCATTCAAATTATTTATAATTGTATGTATATTTAACGTATCCTTACATAATTTTTGCCATAATGGTATTTGGTGACATGTCCAATTTAAATGACGGACATGTTTTTTTGTGGGTAAAAAATTGAAATAATTTAGTATAAATAATGATAAAATTTTTCGGGAACTGGGGTAAAAAAGAAGACGGCACGACGGCAATTGAGTTTGCTTTCCTTGCTATGCCGTATCTGCTTTTGTCTCTCGGCATCATTGAAATGTCTTTGATGTTCGCTTCCGAAAGTCTTTTGGAGGGCGCAACAACGCAAGCTTCTCGTATGGTTAAAACTGGCCAGCTACAGCAAAGCGGTTCAGCCGACCCAGAAGCGGATTTCCGCCTTGCCTTGTGCGCTCACGCGCCCGTTCTTATTCGTTGCAGTGAAATTGTTATAGAAGCGCGCCCTATGGGTAGCTTTAGTGATTACCCATCCATGCAGCCATCTTTTGATGAAGACGGGGCAATGGTTTCTCAGGGCTTTGCAACGGGCGGATCAAGTGACCGCATACTTATTCGTGTGGCTTATAATTACACGGCTTTTACGCCGCTTGTTGGACATATGCTATGGGGGCCGGATGCCTCGCGCATGTTTATATCGACGATAGTTTTGCAAACAGAGCCGTATGATTTTGCGACTGAAATCGAAGGTATGGAAGATGACGGGGGCGCATGATGTTTAAATGGCTGTGTTCAAAAATTTCATCTTACAATCGCTCCGAAGAGGGCGTGGCCGCAATCGAGGCGGCGTTCGTATTTCCGATATTACTCATTTTGTTATTGGGTACTTTGGATATGGGGCGCGGTATCATGTGCAACATGAAAACAATCAAGGCTTCGCAAGTTGTCGCCGATTTGATTACGCGCGATACAACCGTTGATGCAACGGCCGTGACTGAGGCGCTGAATGCAGGGCAGCTTTCCTTGTTGCCGTATAATGACAGTTCGCTTGGCTTTGATGTTATCAGCGTAAGATTTGTTGATGATGATACGGCAGAGATCGTTTGGCAGAGAACTTCGGCCGGCGTGAC
>JBBKXC010000132.1:0-2701 GCA_037969275.1 Bdellovibrionales bacterium
GACCCGGCAACATATTTGTCTGACATCCTGCCGTAGCCGCGCCGTTATCCCACACACAATATCCGTAAGGCTGCCCCCAAGGGTCATTTTGCGCGCCGCCGATGCTTGGCATCGCGCCGCCGCCTGTCGGCTCTGAACCGCTAGCCGTCCAAGTTACAAATTCTTTGGCTTCAGTATATTCAACCGCGCCATCATCACTGCCACATGTCCCGTAAGGGCCGTAATTAGTCGCATCCAGCAAAATAAGGCGTGCATTCACGCGCATTTGCGCTTTGGCTTCTTCCATACGGTTTACTTCGACCATGGTGGTCAAGGGGCCGCGCATGGTGGCCATGATACCAGCGCCAAGAACGCCTACAACAGCCACCGCGCCAAAGAGTGTGAAGAACACGTTTCCGGCCTCGGAGCGCCTGTGGCTGCTCCGTTGCTTGGACTGGGTCACCCCTCGCTTAGGCAAAATCCTGCTCAGAATTCCGCGGCGCGTGGCGTTTGTGTCCTTAATGTTACTCATATAATCACTCTTCCATCATAAATGGTGGCATTCTTAGGAAATTTACAGACTGAAAGGCATAGGGAGAGGCTTGTCCGCAAGTGGGTTGCGGCTATAAGACACATTAGTGATGTGTATAATGTATAAGAAATAATGATTGGGGCCCCCAAAGCCTTTTTGTAAAGTATGACATGAAAAAGCCATGTCGTAAATTTCCCACTTCTTATATTATTGATTAAATTTATTGATAAATTGTTAGCATTTGCCCAAAAGCCCTATTTATTTTAAGAAATAAGCAAATAAAAGCCCTGCGCTGGCCAATAACTAGCGATTTTCGGAATATTTATTTCTTATCAAATAATAAGGATCGGCTGGATATTAACCAATCATACGGGGACGGGGACGTTAAATTGTTCTAAAGCTTGCTTCTGGCGGGTGCGTAAAGTCTCCAAATCAAAGCCTTCGATAAGCTCATTGAAAACCCTATACCAATTCACTTCTGCGTTAAGATGGATAAAGACAGAGCCAAGCCCCAGCGCTGCGCGGTCCATAAAGACGAATTCGCGCGGTACAGAAATGCCGCCGCGTGCCTTGCCCAGCTCGCGCAGCTTTGCGTGCACCTTTTCCGCCGTTTCGCGGCCATAAATCTCGCCTTCAGCCTTGCCGATCGCGCGCACCTTGTCCTCCATCAGCGGCCCATAGAGGAAATTCGCCCAGATATTGAGCGTGTCGATATGCTCATTGGACAATTCCGTAAAGCCCCATGTTTCATACGCATGGACGGCCAAAGCGCGGTCATTGGTCATGAGCGCCTTATAAAGATTGATCACACCGCCGACAAATTCCGGTCTAAAGGCACGCACGCAACCAAAATCCAGTAAATTGATCGAAAGATCATCGCACACCGTATAATTGCCCGGATGCGGGTCGCCGTGAATAACGCCGTAGTAATAGAGCGGCACATACCAAGCCCGAAACATATTCATCGCCAATGTATTGCGCTGCTCGGCAGGGGCGTCCTTGAAGGTCATAATCTTTACGCCGTCCAGCCAGCTCGCGCTCAGCAAGCGCCCCGTGGAGAGCTCATCCACAACTTCAGGCACATGCACATTGGCCTCATCGCGCAGCATATGGGCGTAGAGTTTGCAATGCCGTGCCTCTAGCGTGTAGTCCAGCTCTTCTTTCAAGCGCTCGGCCAGCTCGGCATGGATATGGCTGGTGCGTATAGATTGGTCATAGCGCTCGTAAATCGAGAAAATCATCTGCAGCTGGCGCAGGTCAGCATCAATAGCGGCCTGCATATCAGGATATTGTAATTTACAAGCCAGAGAGCGGCCATCCAGGCTTTTTGCTTTGTGAACTTGGCCAAGACTGGCCGCAGCCGCAGCCTCTTTTTCGAAAGATTCAAATCGGGATTCCCAATTCGGCCCCAGCTCCGTTTTCATGCGCCTGCGCACAAAGGGCCAGCCCATGGACGGCGCGTCGGATTGTAATTGTTGAAGCTCTTGTGCATATTCGGGCGGCAGCGCTTCGGGGATCGTGGCTAGAATTTGCGCAACTTTCATAAGCGGGCCTTTAAGATTACCCAGTGCCTTAACCAAAGCTTCGGCGTGATCTTTGCGCTCTATCTGAATACCAAGATACCGTTCACCAGCCAGTTTGGCCGCAAGGCCGGCCATTGTACCCGATACCTTGCCATAGCGCTTGATACGCCCACCCAGCGTATTTTTGTCGGAAATTATGTCTTTATGCTCGTCACCCATGCCACTTAAATGGCGCTTAGCCGCCGAAAAGTCCAGTAAAAACATGTGATGCATTTCGGCGCAGAAAAAGTTAAACTTAAAAACAGGATTTAACACAGAAAACGGACGAACACTTTATGCTATTTAGACCATTCACTCTTTTGCTGCTACTTAGCTGCTTTATTCTCGGAATGACCCTTTCCGAGCCGGCCTACGCCAAAAAGACTTTTTTTGAGAATATGTTTGGCTGGATGAAGCCGCAACATAAAGGGCTGGACCCTGCAGATACGCTAAAAGCGCCTTTTTCTGACGATACGACTGATACTGTCACCGCCGCAGCCGGCGAAGTGCCTGTGCCATTAAAGCACGCGCACACCAATGAGGCCGAGATTGGCAAATGGCTCGTGACCGCCGTATCCGATGCCATGAGTTTTAAAGTCGGTGAAAACACGAATGTCGCCGATGCTAA